>JAHLWE010000325.1 GCA_019058135.1 Promethearchaeota archaeon
CTGTATCTTTGACTCACTATATTTATCTACTAATTCATGTATTTTTTTATCAATTTCTTGATTAATAATTCGCAATCTTGGTTCTACTAACTTTAACCCTCTTTCATTGCTATTGAAAATTTGTTTGATATTTTTAATTAATGAAAAATTTTGTTTGACATTTAATTCTCGTTTAATTCTTAAAATAAATCGATTTAATTCTTGAATGAGATTTATCCTTTCAGAAGATACTTCTTTCACTAAAAAGGATTAATCATTAAGCTATATAAATAAGGGAATAGTCAAGAAAATTAGTGAAAATAATTAAATTAAATAGTATTAAAGAAGTTTTTTATAATCACTTTTTAAATTTTACCAAATGTAATAAATTTGATGGCTTCTGGACTATGCGATATGTCTCCAATGATAACCAAAGAAATCTCTATCAATCAAGTACCAGAAAATTTGAAATTATTGCAAACTGATAAAGAGAATTGTAAAATATCAGTAAATATAGACAATTGATTTATTATATATTTCTTATTTTATCAATTAATTCCTTACTTTTACTCTTAAAAACACGTATATAAGTATCTTTTTCTTGTTCCACATCAAATTTAGAAGTAATACCTCTTTTTTTTATTTCTTCAAGAAGATCCCATAGTGAGGCACTCGAAATATTTGCTGCTCGCTCTAATGTATCTCCTTTTTGATATAAATTAATAGCAACTTCTATTTTTTGCTGCTCAATCCCAGTATTAATTATTTTTCTAACAATTGTTGCTCTATCTACCCCGAGTAAATCAGCTATACGATCGAGTTCGTCGATCATCTCCTTATTCATTCTTACTGAAAGATTAGTCATTATCTATTTCAACACCTCTTTTATTTTTTTAATAAAATAAACTTCATCATATGAAGGGCTGGCATATCTAACCCATTTTATTAAATACTCCTCAAATTCAGATTCATCAATTATTTTATTTTTAAACGCCTCTAAAATAGAAATTGGAATGTTTCTAACATCTAAATTAAAATTTTCAGCAATCTTCCTAGCTTTTTTATCTTCTATCATGCATAGACAACCTAAATCGATTGAGTTACGAATTATTTCTGTTTCTCCAATTCCTAATTTTAAATCCATCAGCAGCTCGTCAATTTTGTGGATTTTAATTTTATTTGCTTTAATTAATTTTTCACCAATGATCGCTTCTTCCTTTCCTTTCTTCTTTCCTTTTACAATTGTTTCTTTGTAAATTGCTTGAGTAATAATAAGATCATCATATAATTGAACTAAAATCTCAATAAAATTCATTTTTAATGAAATTATTAGCGTTGATGAATCAATTTTTATCATCAAAATAGAGATGTGTGACAAAATATTTAAATGTATACACTATATTTTTTAACTGAAAGAAAAAAAAAGAATAATATAATTAAATTAAGGTGGATATCTTAGCTCATAGATACTCTTTCCGCCGTTTAATGGTCCTTTTATGTATTCCATTACTTCTTTAGGATCTCTTTGTGTTATACCTTCTATTGGAGGTAATTTTCCAGGAGGAAAAGTTTTCAATATATCATTTACTAATTTCTCAAGGTAATCTAATAATGCTTCAATTCCTGGTTTTCCTTTCTCAAATGTTCCTTTACTGGGCCAACCAACATTTCCCTCTGGATACGCAGACACCTCTATCGGACCAAAACCAACCTGACCATACCATTTAATTGGTTTCTGATAAATATTACCTGCTTTATCAACATGTCCTTCAGGCATCCAACCTACAGGTTTATTATCAGTTGCATTCTCTAATTTTATCATCTCAGGAAATAATACCATGGAAAATGATGTTTCAGCCTCATCAGCGTGAATAAAAGGCGTTTCAAATGGTCCACCGTGTTCTTTATCCTTGCAATGCTCAGGAATTGCGTGGTACCAATTAACATTACAAATAACCGCTGGCAATTGATAATTTTTTGCCCATTCATGAATCGCAGAAGGAATTACATATTCTTGACCATGTCCATTTAATAAAATCTGTTTTCTAAAACCCATGTTCCATAAACCAGCGATTACTGCTCGAATCATTCCCTTAAAATGCACTTCTGGCACGATGATACTACCAGGCATTCCTACATGATGATAAGGATGGGAACCATACCATATTGGTTCAGCTACCGTGCATCCAGTTTTTTCAGCAATTAATTCCGCCATTCGGGTCACAAGAAATGTATCTTCACCAATACATGCAGCGCCTCCATGATTTTCTGTTGATCCAAGAGGTACAATTATAACATCGTTGTTCTTTAATCGTTCTTGAATCTCAGTAATACTCATTTTTTGCAAATAAATCCCTTGGGGTTTATCCATTAAACCTCCTTTTGGAGGTAAATCCCATTTGCTCATATATTTCACATCTAAAATATAATTTTGTTTGATTATAAAAATGTTTTATAAATGATAAATTTTGTTAGGAAGTTAAAGTAAAGAAATCTCATTTTTTATATCTTACTGTGAGCAATAAGAACAAAAAAGTGAATTTAATACAAATAGATTATATTGTTTGAAAATTCTTATCCTACAGAATAGTAAAAAATTATAAATAGAAATAATCAATTATTAATCATTCTTAAAAGTTAATATAAGAATTTCAAGGGAGAAAATTAAAAATTATTGATGGTGTATGCTTCAAGGAGAAACTGAAGAGGTTTTATTAGAAAAAGCAAGGTTTGAAGAGAAAAGTTATAATTGGACGGAAGGCGCTAGGCTGTACGAACAGGTAGTGCAGGTTTATTTAGATAAAAAAGTTGTTGAGAAGGCTGCAGAGTGTTACAAAAAGATTGGATATGCTTATTCACGTGCTGCTAATAAATC
>JAHLWE010000326.1 GCA_019058135.1 Promethearchaeota archaeon
GAGATTTTATAGGACATCGCTTGAATAAATCAGCCGATGATATCCATAATATCCCTTCCCTACTAGATATAATATGCGCTGAATGTAATATCCCATTTAACAATGAGTCTATTAAAGCGATAAAAAGAATAGAGAAAATTCGGGAAGTGAAGGGACAATTAAATCAATATTTTTTTACTCAAATTTTAAATATAGTGTATGAGATTATCGAAATAATTCAAATGAATACCAAATTGACTGAAGACTATAAAGAATTTAATAATTTTCATGAAGAAAATGTTCAAAAATTTGAAGAGAATACAATATTTGAAAAAAGCATTGGCTATACGGGAGGAGACCCACCAGAAAATATATTTAAAGATTTCTTAAAGGATGATTAAAATGATTGAGAATAGTGAGAAGATTGTAAGATGTTTCAAAATTTTGTTTTTCATAGGGATGGGATTTGTTATTGCATCCTTTTTCTCTGAGTGGTATTATTACGCTTATATCATCAATGGAACTACAATGATTTGGGGATATAATATAATCATAGGATGGAATTGCCTTACAAATAATTCTGAAAATTATCCTGGAATAGTTGAAATTGATATGATAATCCTTTCACTATATATGTTTATTTTTATTTTAGCAGCAATATCATTTATTTATATTTCACTCGAGCATCCGCTTTTTAGCAAGAAAGATTTTTATAATAAGGTAAAGACTTTAAATTATATTTTTCCGGTATATCTTGGATTTAATCTTATAATATTAGCATTATTTTTATTTAGTTTATTTCAGGCTAATTTCTATTTTCCATTCTTAAAACTTCATATTATTTCTGAAAATTCTGAAACTTTATATTATTACTGGCTTGGTCCTGGATGTATCTTACATATAATATCTTTTATTTTTATGTTTCCTTTTTCTACAATAGTTTTACAGATCCCTCGAAAATTCAAATTAAAGGAGGATAAAATTGAAATTGATAATATAATTGAAGAAAGTTCTAAAAAAATAGATTTTGATAAAATAATAATGAAAGAGAGGATAAAGAAAGATACGACATTCAATCGATCTTCTAACGGAAAACTACAAAAAGGAAAATTTAATCTGGATAATATACGCTTGGAGAGTGAATCATAGGTGTCAAAATTATTACAAGCTACTAAATTATTAATCAAAAATCAAAATTACAATGACCTATTTAAAATCTATTTAGATTTGATTTATAATGCGGTCATTGAAATCGGTGTAAAATTAAATATTAGAACTCCTAAATTCAACGAAAAAATTTATGATTATATGATAATAATCGATCAATTCCTCTTAAATAATATTAATATTGTTTTATTTGGAGAACATATTCAGAAATTAATTAATTTTTATACTTTATATGATAAAGTTAGTAATTCTTCAGAAAACCTAAAACTAGATCAGTATAATACAAAAGAATTAGTTGAAGAATATTATGAACTTAAAGGAATTAGGGTTCCTAATGTTTTTCAAGGTATTGAAAGTTATAAGACAAGTAAATACGCCAATTTTCAAACACTAAAGGCGTACAATTTAGTTTTTGGAAAAAAAAATAAGAATTATGATAATACCAACATGGAAGATGCATTACAAAAAATGATATCCACTCGTATTCAAAATGATATTGATAAAATTAAGAGAGATTATGAGAAAGGTAAACTAGCTTTTGACAAAAGTTTCAGAAAATTAGCAACCTTAGATTCAATCCAAAAAAATATAGAGACTTTAAAGAAAAAATCTCACCAAATAGAGATTAGTGGAACCTTATCTGATAATTTAGAATATAAAATTTACACATTACGGATGCCAGGATATCTTATATTATCTTTTGGTATTATTTCAGCGATATTTTTGAGTTTTATATTTATGGAGATTATCTTGGTGCCTATACTGGCTGTATCATTATATCCTAGCGCAACATTTACCAGTTTAATTAGTTTTATTTGCTTTTATATCTTTATTACATTTTTTATTAGAGGAAAAAAATAAGCAAAACACTAAAATATATCATAAAAGACCTAAAACCTTCGGAGAAAGAAGATTTAAATAGATTTGGAGCCATTACTGACATTAATATTTGGAACCTTTTTTGTTTTAATTGGATTTCAATAAAGGCATAGTTTTCAAAACTATGTACCATTTTTTCCTTCTTTTCTTAATTATTTAAAAATTACCGTTATAAATTATTAATTATTTTAGGAGAATTATCAGTTATGTGATGATCTAATTACATTTTAAAAAATTGAAATAAAATTATCAAGCATATTTTTTTAAATACAAAAAGAGATTGATAATTGTAAAAAAAAATTGATTTTAAAAAATCTAATAAAAAAAATTCATTAAAGTGAGAGGTAATGAGAATTAAAAAAAATCAAATGAATTATTATTTCTTAATTTCGCTTGGAATGAATATTACTTCGATTGTAATGGGAATTCTCTATTTCATCATTGGTCCAGATTTGATATTTGGATTTCTTTTTGGTATTATCTTAATCATCTCATGGTTTCTTGACATCGGTTTAATTTTATTAGATGATTTCAAACTCGCAAAAAACAATGCAACTGGAAAAATTCTTAATCGACTTGGTTATGGTTTTGTTTGTTTCCAGATATTTGGGGTGTTTTGCATGGTAGGTGGACTCTTCCTTTTGAATGCAGATTGGACATCGCCTTTAGTTCAATATTCATTGACATTTATTAGCTTTTTTGGCTTTTTTCTTTTTGGTAGCATCTTGGCTTACTTGAATATAAAAAAATTAGATATTCCGGAGGCATGGAACTTTGAATAAACTCAAGATTTTCAAGCTGTTATTGGTAATTTTTTGCATCATAATCTTAGTTTGGGGTTGCTTGTGGATATATTTATTATTTGTCGGAGGTAGGCAATTACGGGGTGTTATGATATTATTAGAAGAATTTATTGCGCAAAGTGCGACTTTGATGGTTGGTCTTTGTGTTTCAGCCACAATTTTATTGTTGAAACTCTTTTCTTCTAAAAGAATCCGTCATCCAAAACAATATTATACTCTCGCTATTATTGGTTTTACAATTGCTGGTTTGAATTCTATGTCCTTACTAGCCACCCCCTTCACAATATTGCATGCCAATGCTGAATTCGATGAAGTTTTTGGACCTAATTGGGAAAGTACCATCCCTGAAGATGTTAAACAACATTTCCTCCAGACTCCTTATATTCTGCCTGCGCATATTCTAACAATTCCCGAAAAACCAATTCATGTAGAAAAAAATGTTCGATTTTATGAAGGTGAAAATATCACACTGTTCTTTGATGTATATATGTCTGCTCAATCATCCTCACAATTGCCTGGTAATGGGAGTATCATTATCAATCTACACCCAGGTGCTTGGGTTTCTGGGGGAAAAGGTACTTGGAATATGATTTCAACTAGTAAATATTTGGCAGGTCAAGGTTATGTTGTATTTGACATTGAGTACGGATTGATCGAGGGTTTCCATTATTATGCTCAAGCTCCCGATACACCCGAGCATGTGATGGGTAATTTCACTATAGAAGATCAGATTCGACATATAGGTATCTTCACGAAGCTACTTGAGACTAACTTTTCGATGACATATGGGGCAAATTTGGATTCCGTTTATTTTATGGGTCGATCAGCTGGAGCACATCTTGCAGGTGTAATGGGATTAGGATGTAATGAAGAATATCATAATGGTACGTTTAGTCCTAACTTGAATGTGAAGGGGATAATTCCTCTATATTCTCCTTCAGCAGCTCCAGAAATATTCTTAAAAGAAAATAAAACTACAAATCCCGAGATGTACGATGCTTACGACCTTACAAAGCTTGCTGACCCCCAAGACCCACCTGCACTTTTCTTTCAAGGAACAAGTGATGGTCAAGTATCGATCACAGGGGTTGAAACTTTAGAATCAGAGATGGAATTGAAAGGGGTTCAATGCTGTCTTTTAATATTCCCATTCGCAGGACATGCTAATGATTTCGTTTTAAGTACGAACATTGGTCAAGTATGGGTTTATTACTTAGAACGTTTTCTATATTTAACACTATAATTTACTTCGAGAGATCTTATATCCACAATGATAAAGAATATGGATTTGAATCAACATAATTTAAATAACTTCCCTTTTTTTTAATTTCTATTTTTAATATAAATTTATTTTATTTTCTCCTTAATAACCGAGTTAAAATGGAGGATCTTTCAAAATATATTGTAAATAATAAATCATTAAGCCGGGAGTCTTTTTTTATTTAAATAGTTTCTTTCTAAACTGACGATAACTTAATCCCAAAATTACAAAATAATTTTATAAAAATGGAAGCAAAATCGAAAGCAAACAGAAAATTTATTTCCATAAACTTATTTTTGGATGAAAATTTCATCAATACATTTAAGTGGAAGCAACCAAAATGGGATGAGTTTGAATATCAAATTTTTAAAAGGTATTATGCTCATTATATAGAAGAAGAAGATCGTACAGAAGAATTTTGGGAAACCTTAAAAAGAGTAGTAGAAGGCTGCTTCAGTATTCAAAAGGAACATTGTATAAATCTAGGGATGCCATGGGATAATCAAAATGCTCAAAGATCAGCCCAATTAATGTTCCAAAAAATGTGGCATTTTAAATTTCTAGATCCTGGTAGATATATGCTAAAATTTTCTGAAACTCTTTTAAAATATTCTAACTCAGTTAAGAAATGCAGATAATAACATAAAAAAAGAGTTTATTATTTCAACGCAATTTGTTCAAGTAATTCCTGCACCAAATAATTTCTGAGATTCTAATAATTTATTTTCGTACTGTTTTGATTTAATCATAGCCCGAAACAATGAAATATCTAATTTTAATTCAAAAATTTCATGTTTACTAACAAAATCTTCCAATTTATCTAATAACCAGTTTGATTCGATTATTTGGTTTTTATTAAGGTATAAGTTTACAATTTCTAACAAATTTTTTATTCGTTTTATTTGACTTTTTTGGGTTTTCTTCATATCTATTCTCAAAATTAAATTATTTAATTTATTTTATTTTTTGCAAAATGATAGAGCGAAGATATATAAATAAAAAGCATACATGTTAAAGCTCTTTGATAAATTTTTTCTTTAAATATATATATTTTGAACAGGAATTATGGCACAAATACCTTCGATAATATTAATAATAATTGCATCCTTTGGTGGTAATTGGATATATTTTTCATTTCATCAAAAATGTTATATCATTTTATATAAATTCAAATTAAAACTCCTTGAATTTTTGCAGAGAGTTTTTTTTCTTTATATAAATCATTTTTATTTTATTTTTATAGATAAGAGACATCAAATATTTTATTATGAAAGAAACAATAAGAAATGTTAAAAATATATCAGAAGATAAAACAAAATCTAAATTAAATACTTTAGATTTCATCGTAGAATCCATAAGAGATATTATTTTTGACACTCAATATTTGGCAATATTAAAAAAGACAATTTTAAAATTAATTGACGGGCAAATTGAACAAAGGGAATTAAAAAAATTGATAATTGAGTATGGAGTTAGTTCGGTAGAAGATATTAAAAAATTGATTGAATTATATACTAAAGCAGAGATTAAAAGAGTTATTAAAAGCGTTGAAGCACAAAAAGATAAAATTAAAAAATATAATCAATTGCTTTCAAAAATTGCTCCTAGAGTAGAAAAAATTTATAATAAATTGAGTTTGTAAAGAGTGAGTGAAAATTAGCAATTCAAGGACCTTAAAAAATGAAGAGAATAATCTATTAAATTTCAATTTTCTTAAAAACGAGAAAATTGACCATAGAGAGTATCAAATAAATATTGCGAAGAAATGTTTTGGTAATAATTCCTTAGTTGTGATTCCAACCGGATTAGGAAAAACGATAATATCTATAATTATTGCAGCTCATACTCTTGAGAATTCTCCACCACATAGTAAAGTGGTAGTTCTAGCACCAACTCGCCCCCTGATTAACCAACATCATGAAAACTTTTTGAAATTCATGAATATTCCCAGTGAAAAATTTAGTATTTTAACTGGACAAATTGAACCAAATAAAAGAACCTATGAATTTATTAATAACCAGGTCTTATTTTATACTCCTCAAACATTAAGGAATGACATCATAAATAATAGATATTCTTTAATGAATGTTTGTTTAGTTATATTCGATGAGGCCCATAGAGCCCAAGGAGATTATGCTTATTGTCAAATTGCCGATGAATATATTGAACATAATAATGATGGAATTATACTTGGTCTTACTGCCTCTCCAGGGTCAAACAAAGAAAAAATCTCAGTTCTTTGCAAGAACTTGCATATTCCCGATTCAAATATTTTCCTTAGAACAAGAAATGATAAAGATGTCAAAGAATATATCAAACCAATGAAAATTTGGAAAGTTGGTGTTGATATGACAGATTTAATGAGATTATTTTCTTCTGCTTTCAAAAATATGATTCAAGAAAGATTAAATTATCTAAATTCTCTTGGATTTATCGATTCTAATAAAGAACAATTGGAAAATATCTATAAGAAAGATTTAATAAAATTAAATAGTAATCTTTTGCAAATAATTAATGGAGATGGAAGTAAAACAGGTGCTTATAAAGCATTATCAGTTAATGCACAAATACTTAGACTGTTTCATATGTTAAGCTTAGTTGAAAGTCAAGGACTTGATTCATTATTATCTTATTTAAAATCTATGAAAAATCAATCTTCAAAAAAAAATGCCTCTAAAGCGTTAATTAGTTTAGCGAATAATTATGAAATCAATAAAATCTTCAATGAACTTCGGCAATATAATGAATTAGATGAACTACTATTAATCCATCCAAAATTTAATATTTGTAAACAAATAATCCTAAAGGAGCTGAAGGTAAATCCTGATACAAGAATTTTAATATTTTCAAAACTAAGAGATTCAGTAGCAACTATCACTTCTAAATTAAAAAAAAATAGTTTAATAAGACCAAAGAGATTTGTGGGACAAGCAACTAAATCAAGTCAAGATAAAGGACTTTCTCAGAAAAAGCAGATAGAAATACTTAATGATTTTAAAGAAGGGAAATATAATGTTTTAATTTCTACAAATGTCGCAGAAGAGGGGCTTGATATTGCAGAATGTGATCTTGTTATATTTTATGATGTTGTTGCTTCAGAAATTAGACTTATACAGCGTAAAGGGCGAACAGCTAGAATTCGTGAGGGTAAAGTATTTATCCTTTATTGTAGAGGAACTTCAGAAGAGATATATTTACATATTTCTTTAAATAGACTTAAAAAAATGCATGAATTATTAAAAAACCCGAAAAAAATCCCTGAAATTATTAAACAAAAAACTAAAAATAAACATATAACAATATCGCAAAATGATAATTTAGATAGTTATCTTTCTCCTATTGTAAATTTAAGTAAAAATATTCCTTTATTTTTTGGAATTCGACAATTTTTCTCCGCCTCCGGTATTAAATTTCAGGTATCTTCTAATGAATATCATGTTCAAATTAAGAATCAAATAGGTATTCACATTTTTAAACCTAGAGAGTTAATACAACAAGATGCAAGGAATCTGTTCAAAAATTTTATTGAAAAATTTAAGAAGAATTTTAAAATCATTGTAATTATAGTCCAATTTCTTGATTTTACTGAAATTTTTAAAAATGAGAAGAAGTATGTCAAAAGAAACTTATTAAAAATTTCTCAAAAATATGAAATTCAAATTATTCCCATTGATAATAAAGATGAATTATTTCTATTATTGAGAGGATTTTTCAAAAAGAGAATTTAGAAA
>JAHLWE010000327.1 GCA_019058135.1 Promethearchaeota archaeon
ATGTGTGGTGTCAATATTTCCCAACAAGCATAATTTATCTCCTACTTTTTTTTGACTAAATTTAAATCTACATATGGTGGTTCAAGGCAATGGAGTGCATCAAAACCTGCATCAACTACAAAATCTAGGAGAGATGTGATATCACCATCAGAGTGAAATATGATTTTACCGCCCCACTCATGAACTGCTTCAGTAACTCTTTTCATACAAGGTATAACATATTTATCTATATATTTGGGATTAATGAGGGGCCCATTTCTGAAAGCAATATCGCCTCCTTCAAAAAACACCTTTGCACCACATTCAGCGTAAGTTTTAAACAACCCAAGAACGATTTCTGTAGTCATTTCGAATCGTTCTTCAATTAATTTAGGATTACCTTTTAGTGCTCTAACGAAAGGTCCCATTCCCATACCTTGCCAAAAAGGTGGAAATATTGATGTAAAATCGTCTGTTACCATGATACAAATATCATTTTTAAACTTCTTGCTTCGACGCTGAATTGTTTTATAAAATTTTTTAGCCCGTCTAAAGATTTCTTTTAAATCAGGCTTTGGCCAATTTTCCCAATCTTCTTGGTTTTTAATTAAGCCACCACAGTAATCTTGAAATATATTTCCGTCGAGGTTAATTATTTTATATTTACGCCCAAAAATATCTGTCATTTCTTCCTTACTTTCAAATTTAAAAGGAATATATCCTACTCCACATGTATCATAGCCTATAGCGGCTGCTGTTTCCATCGCTCTTGAGAAAACACTGATCTCAATTTCGGTAATAATTCCATTGATTCTTTCGACCCAATCATCAGGATGTTGCTGTTCCATTTCGTCCATAATATCAAACGCTGTTCGTGGAGGTCTTCCTAAAACCTCGTTAACAATATTTCCATCAACATAAATGGCGTGAATTGGCACTCAATCTGGAACCTCTAGGTTAAGAGCAGCCCAAACTCTCTGTTTACTATTCATTTTTTCTATTAGATGTTTTTTTTACAATATAAATCTTTAATAATATAAAGTTAGATTAAAAGTATTTTTAAAAAAATTCAAAGATCCTAAAGGTATCATAAATACTTTTTTAAGACACCTTGACTCCAAGTATATAAAACATATCATTATTATCGAGAGTTTTGATAACCTTCAATCCTAACCTTTCCATCAGTGAAGAGATTTCCTCGATTGTTGGCAAAGAATCTTGGTTGATAATTTTAGATTTTGCATTTTTATGAATATTATTAATTGTTTCGCGAGAATCAGAATGTGCAATCATTAATTTCCCTTTTTTTTTTAATCCTTTAGTCAAATGAGCAATAGTTTGGTTTTTATTATTAAAATGAGGAAAACAAGAATAACATAGTATAGCATCATATTCCCTTTTCATTGAAAACTTATTAATATCTTGAACTCTAAATTTTAAATTTGGAAATTTTTCAATTGGATGTTTTCTTTTTGATACCATAATCATATCTTCAGAGAAATCTATAGCTACAATAGAACCTGATTCCTTAACATAATTAAAAAGGTAAGGAATCATTACACCAGTTCCAGAACCTACATCTAAAACTTTTTGACCTGGTTTTAGATCCAAAGCAGATAAAATTTTTTCTAGTTTTTTAGGATCTTGGAAAATGGTTTCATCCCATGCTTCTGCTTGGGAATCAAAAAACTCCTTTTGATTCTTATTTTGAAAAGTAGCATGTTTTAATTTTTGTTTTTTTTTAAATTTTTTGCGTTTAGGAGATAAAATTACCGAGATTGCGAATATAATTGATGAGAAAATAATTATAGAGGATGCTACTGGAAAGTCAGCAAATAACGATAAAAATATACCACCTAGAATTGTAAATACTCCAATGATAGGTGATAATATAAATAATTTCTTAGTATCATACACAAATTGATCAACTGTTGATGTTGGATTAACAATCATTGCATATACTAAAAATGCTCCAACAATCTTTATAGAGAAAGAAACTGCGATTGCCGTTGCAAATAGAATAAGAAATTCAAAAAATTTCACATTTATTCCTGCTGTAAGAGCAAGTTTTTTATTCAACATGATTGCTATAAATTCCTTAAAAAATAAAATAATTAAAACAATAAGAGATATATTTAAAAAAGTTAATATTAGTGCTTCAATTTCTGTTAAACCAAAAAGAGTTCCCCAAATTATTGAAAGTGAACTTGCACCAGTAACACCAGTAGGCATCAAACTTAAAAATATAAATCCTAATGCTATCATTAACGAAAATACAATTCCTAAAATTATATTTGAATCCAATTTTGTCTTATTAGATAAAGGACCTAATAAAAGAGCAACTAAAATTGTAAATATTAGAGCCATATATGTAGCACCAAACTGACTTCCATAAGCATCTAATAGCAGACCTAATGCAGCACCAGCAAAGGCGGCATGACTCATACAGAATCCGACAGCGGTAATTTTCATATGTACTACAAAAGTTCCTACTATACTTAAACCAAAACCTGCTAATACGGCACTAATTATAATTTTAAACAAAATTGGAGCAGGGAGCATTACAAAGAAAAGCAAATTTATCACTATTTTACCTTCAATTTTAAATTAATAATTTTTTTTTATTAACTAATAATTTGCCATAAAATTTGTGTAAGCACGAAATACTTCCGAATTTATTGCTAGATCCCTTTTCTCATCTAAAATGATTCGTCCCTTTTGAACCATTATCAATCTAGTAACTTCTTTTGGGATCATTGTCTCATGAGAAACACAGATTATTGTTGTTTTCGCAATACGGTTAAGTTTAACAAGTAATTTAAAAATATTATCACGTGAATTTATGTCAAGATTTGCAAAAGGCTCGTCAAGAAGTAATATATCTGGCTCAGCAGCTAAAGCGTTTGCGAACATGACTTTTTGTTGCATTCCTCCTGATAATTTTCCAATTGGTCGATCCCAATAATCTTCAGTTTCTTGCTTATTTCTTAAAACATCAAGACAGAGTTTAGCAATTGCCTTATCACCCTTTTTATTTCGTTTCAATAAACCATTTCTCCCCGATCGTGCTACCATAGCAGCGGTTTTTACTAGAAACGGAGTTTGGGGATCAAATTCTAAACCTTGGATGATATAACCAATTCTTTTTCGAATTTTGCTACCATTTCTTATTACAGATTTCCCATCAATTTCAACTATTCCCCTTTCTAAAGGTAAAATACCTAGAATTGTTTCGAGTAAAGTCGTTTTTCCAGAACCGTTAGGTCCTATTATAAATATAAACTCTCCTTGATTGATTTCTAAATTGATATCATATAAAGTAGGATATCTTTCACCCTCATATATAGTATTTACATTTTTTAAAACAATTTGAGGTTTATTATCCTTTTTTAAAAAATCAATATTGAATTCTGAAAAATTTTCGCCTTTTATTATCGATAAAAATCTTTTATTATAACTTTTAATATATATAGTCATTTTGAAAAAAAAAAAGATTATTTTTTTTTATATTATTTTATTCTTAATTTTTTAATAGTCTTAGAAATGATTATGTACATTCCCAAAATCCCAAATGCCATTAATGGAATTACTAGATCAATACCAATTTGCATATCTGATGATGCTCTAGGATCTGGCCCATTATTTAATGCCCAATTTAATAATGCAACATTAAAATCTATTTGCTCTAAATAAGTTTGTACTCCATAAACTCCTGGAAAATTTAGTAGAGCCACATTTGGTATTCCTAAATAATCTGCAGCTTCTTTTCCTTTATCTGTTCCAGATTGGTAATTCATGACAATGATTTCTGTTTCACTTAACGTTGCTCCATCTATTATAGCTGTAAAATCTGAAAGATTCATACTGTTATCATCCATTCCCCATACCCCAGTAATGTTAAAACCTAACCAGATTATGAAAGATTTTTGATGCTTCATGATATAAGCTTTGACATCGTTAAAATTATAGGATGCTGCATTTTGAGATTCAATTTCTGCTTTTTTAGTCAAAATTTCTGCTGTGAAAGTTTCACAATTCTGATTAAATGTCGTATTTAATAAGGTGTATGTATTATTTAGATGGCTACAAATGACATCTAAGAATAGCAGTGCATTAGCAGGTGCTCCCCATTGAGTCCATCCAAGGCTACCATTCCCACTCATGGAATAAGCGGCGTTTAAATTATCTGCTTCGGTAAGTAATTCATTTAAAAATTGACTCCATTCAAATCCATGATAAAATATAATATCTGCGTCTGATACTTTGACAATATCGCTAGGTTTGTAATCATAATGTCCAGGACAGGTTCCACTTTCAATTATAATGTCTACGGTCCCACTATCACCAATAATTTGTTGAACAAAGTGTCTAAGTATTGTAGTTGTCGCCACCACTTTTATCTCTGGATCTGCAGATATCTTAGGATTTTGTGTAACAATTGTAGTAGAATTCTGATTCCCAATAAAAATCACAACTGTTAATAAGATTATTGATATGACACTTATTTTACTTTTTTTCAAAAAATTACACCTTACGAAGTATTACTTTATTATAAAAAAGTATTACTCGGTAATACTAAATTCTAAAAAAGTATTATTATATAAAAATATTTTTATTGATAAAATAAAAGGTAAAATCATCTGCAGCCTTGACAAAAAATTATTTTATGATAAATATTTAAAAATTTCAAGAACCAAAATTATTTGAAGATTTAATAAATTATTTTTAAATTTGAGATGATTAAAAATTAAAGCTGCTGTATTTGAAGAAGTAAAGAAAATCTTATATAGAGATGATTATCCTAAACCATTTCCGGGACCTGATGAAGTGATAGTAAGAGTTCATTACTGTGGTATCTGTGGAAGTGACATTTCTAATTTTATCTATAAAATGTATCAAACACCTTTAATTATGGGGCATGAAATCTCTGGAGAAATTGCAGAACTTGGAGAAAATATATCAAACTTTAAAAAAGGATATAAAGTTGTTGCACTTAACGATTCACTTGAAATTGTGCAAGTAGCTGGAATGGGTATCTTTCAAGATGGAGGATTCGCCGAATATGTAAAAGTCAATCAAAATAATGTATTTCCTCCCCCAGA
>JAHLWE010000328.1 GCA_019058135.1 Promethearchaeota archaeon
AAAAAGATCATTGCGTTTTACTGGTAAGTCTATCAATAAAGTATAGATCTCATCCAAGATTTTTCTTATTTTTGTCGATTTTCTATAAAGACCTATAAATTTAAAATCAAAAAGATCGGCAGAAAATATTTTGGTAGATTTATCATAGCAGATTTTATTTATATCTTCAATCTCTATTGAAAAATCATTCATTGATTCGATTTTATTAATCATTACAATACTCTCTCATTGATTTAAATTTAACTTATATAATTGAATTATTTTATTATTGTAATTTTATAAAAATTTAATAGAAATATATAATTTGAATTAGATTAATTAAGTCTAAAAAATAAAGTGTATGGTTATGGATCAAAATATTGCAGATAAACGGAAACAAAAAAATTTTATTATCTTAGGTACAATTATAGCGGCAATAATAATAATTGTAATTATATTAGTAATATTCGCTCCGGTTTTATTACAACCTCCTCCTAATGGTGGAGGATGAGGCTAAAAAATCTCATATATAAAATATTTTCCCAGGACACATATGATGAATACTTAAAAACTATAGAAGTATTCGGATGGGAGCGTACCTCTTTAATCTCTTGGGAATAAACTGAAAATAGAAAATGAAATAAAAAAATTCAATTATTAAATATATAAATAAATTTATATGTATAAATAATTATATCACATATAATGCCAACTATTCCCCTTCGCATTGATGATGTGGATCTAAAAAAAATTGATAATCTTATAAAGAAAGGAAGGTATAAAAATCGGAGTCAAGCGATTAAGAAGCTACTTCTTGATAAGCTTCAGCAAGAAACTCTACCTTTTGAATGGCAAGAAGATTCAGATGAAGAATCAAGAATAAAAATTGTTAATAAATTGATTTCAATGGAGAATTTTTCATTTTCTTCTAATTCAACTAAATCTTCTGAGGATCTGATTGGAGAAGAAAGAGAAAGATATTGAATCTGGTGCATCAGTTATATGATAATTTATTTAGATACAAATATTATATTGTCACATTTTGATAAAACAGATCATTTTCATCTTCAAAACAAAAATCTACTCGATCAGAATGATATCACATATGTAACTGGATTCATTACTATTGTAGAATTCGGATCTGTTATAGCAAGATTATGGAAAAATAATCAAATTCAATTTTCTAACGAATTAAATAAATTGATACATAAATTGCCTGAACATGATCAAATAAAAATAATTACTGAAACCTGTTTTGGAAGATTAAATTTATCTATTTTACCTGCTAGTGGGTTAGAAAAAATTATAATCAATAAAAAAGAATATCTTGTTGAAAATAGTTTTACTTTAGCATATGAATTGGGATCATATCTAAATTTACGAACACTTGACTTAATCCAAATAGCTTCGGCAATGAAAGTTAAGCATTTTACTAATTTTAATGTGGATTATTTTTTAACAAATGATAAAAATATTCTAAATAATGCCCAAATTATAAGAAAAAATATCAAAATAATCCCCATTTCAAGCATAGAACTTATATTAATTCTAAAGATATAAAATTGGCACTTAGATTATTCACTAATCTTTTTTTAAGATATTCTAATCAATTAAAAAAACAAAAAAAGGAGTAAATATTTAAAAATTGTTTTTAAGGTTTTTTCTCTCTGAAGGCTTTAACTAAAGGCACTTCTTTTCCTGATAATAGTTCTAACATTGCTCCGCCACCTGTAGAAATGAAGGAGACTTTATCACCATAACCAAACATTTCAGCAGCTAGCCCCATTTCGCCCCCACCAATCACGGTTAGAGCATTGTTTTGCTCTGAAGCTTCAGCCATTGCTTTAGCTATTGCTTTTGTTCCATCTCTAAATACCTCATCTTCGAAAATTCCAGGAGGTCCATTAGCAATAATGGTTTTGCATTTCATAATTATATCAGAGAATTCTTTTACGGTTTCTGGACCAATATCACCAGTAATTGTGTTGTATTTACCAGCTTCTTCGGTTGAGATACTTTTTATGCCCCCATTCTCCTTAATTACCAAATCTTTTGGAAGTATTATCTTATCTTTAAATTTTTTGTAGGTAGCAATAATGTCATCTCTGTTTGCTTCTAAATCCTTAGAGATAATATCTTTATTCTTAGAGCCCATATTCATTCCAATCGCTTCCATTATAAGAATTGCTGTTAAACCACTACATAATGCGTAATCTAATCTGTCATTTTCAAAGTTATATTTCATCGCTTTATATTTACCTATAGCTTTAGCTCCTCCAATCAACATGGCAACTGGCTTTTCTGGCTTCTCAATAATTTTTGCCATGTACTCAAATTCTTTAACAATTAAGGGGCCAGCTAAAAGAGTGGGCCATCCAATAATACTGGGTTGAGCGCGATGAGCCGCTCCGAAAGCATCATTGATGAAATAATCAAATAAAGGTGCTAATTTTTGAACCAATTTGGTTTGTTGAGCTTCTTTAAAATCCTTAAAACTTTTATTATCTAAATCGAATTTTCTAACATTATCTAATATTAGGATTTCTCCAGGTTTTAACTGTTTTATTGCATCTATGGCGGTTTCTCCAAAAATATCTTCGACATATTTTACCGTTCTATCCGGGATAAAACTTCTTAATTGCTCGGCGTGAATATCTAATGAGGTGAAATCTTTCCCACCAGGTCTTCCTTGGTGAGCGATTAAAACAACTGCACTATCTTTTAATTCATTTAATGTAGGAATTATCAATTTAATTCTTGGTGATTCGCCCCTTATTTTTGGTTTTTCTCCGCTCGTGTCAATGTTTGAGTTAATATCAACACGAATTAAGACCTTTTTTCCCTTTAAATCCACATCTTTGTAACTTTTATAGTCATACATCTTATTTTTTCACTTATTGATGTTTTTTAATAATTTCATTTGATTGTTTTATACTTTAATTAGTCATTCGTTTAATATTAAATATAATGAAAATGAAAAAAATAAAATAAAGAATTTAATTATGAAGTGAATTGCTTGAAAAATCTAAAGGGTTTAATTATTGCAAATCTTGAAAAATTAGAGAATATATCTTCAGAGAGACCTATTTTGATTCCACCACCTCAACAGCTCATCCTTGGTAAAAAAAATTATACATATTCATTAAAAAAAGATTCGGAATTTTACTTTTTTAATACAGAGAAATCTAAATTAATATTAGATGATATAAATGATGCGTTTGATCAATTTTGCGCTCTGAAATATGAATATTCTGGCACTTTTGAAAAATTTAATGGTATTCAATTAAAAAATCGTATCAATGAGAAAAATCTTAAAGATGATGAGAGTTATGGGTTGATTATTTCGGATAATATGGTGGCAACTTATTCTAAAACTGATCATGGGTTATTCTATGGTGTCCAGACTTTAATTCAAATATTTAAAAACGGTTTTTTAAAAAATAAGATTCAACTAACAGAAAAAAAAGAGAATCGAAAACATATTGTTCTTCCGGAAATTGAAATAATTGATTATCCCGATTTAGGTATAAGAGGTGTGACAGAAGATATTGCTCGAGGGCAAGTATTTACCGTTGAGAGTGCCAAACGTTTCATAAAAATATTTAGCCATTACAAATTGAATACATTTTGTCCGTGCTATCTTCAAGATATGATTATTAATCCTGAATATCCAAAAATTGGTAAAAATAGAGGCGCTTTAACAGTCGAAGAAATCAAAGAAATTGATAAATACGCAAAGGAGAGATTTGTAAACTTCTTTCCTATTTATAATTGTATCGGTCATCAAGATAATATCTTTATGATTGAGGATTATTGGAATTTAGCTGAATTTCCTGGTAGTGGCTGTGTTAATGTTTCAAATCCAGAGATATTTCATTTCTTAAAAAATAATATAGAATTATTAAGTGAAGCATTCTCCAGTAAATGGTTCCACATTGGATGTGATGAGAGTTTTGATTTAGGAACGGTAAGGTCAAGAGATTTAATAGAAAAGGAGGGAAAGGGGAAAGTACTTATAGATTTCTATAATAAAATTTTTATTATGGTAACTGAGACTGGGAAAGATAAAATTATGATGTATCATGACATTCCCATTACTGATGAAAATATCTTAGAAAATCTCAATAAAAATATAATATTAATGTATTGGGAATATACTCCAAGGGATTATTATAAAGATTTGGATAAATTATTGGATGCGGGTTTCAAGGTAATCGTAAGTCCTTCAATGTTGAATTGGTGCAGAAATTTTCCGGATAATATACATGCAAGTAAAAATATAATCAATTTGACGAAACAAGGAATCAATAATAAAGACCGTGGGGTTATTGGTATGCTGAATAGTATTTGGGGGGATCACCATTATTATTCTTTTAGAGATAATACACTTTTTGGTGGAATATTAGGTGCCACTGTTTCATGGAATTCTAGGTTTGATAATTATGATGATATTGTTAAAAATTATGGTTTTTTATTTTATGGGATAGAAAAGAAAGACCAAGAAAGATATTTTAAACTATTTAACACTCTAAGTTCAATGCCAAAATTATATAAAAAGGTTTCAATATTATTACCACCATTGTTTTTTACATATCTTTTCAAATATCCATTTACGTCCGAGAAAATTAAACCACCTTTTGAAAAATATGAATTAATGGAAGATATGGCAATAGAATCACTAAGAATTTATGAAGAACTTGAGAATTTTGTTAAATTTAACAAGGAAAATTTTGAGTACATTAAGTTTGGAGCTGAATTGGCTCAGGTTTTGAGTGAAAAAATTAAAACATCTATATCAATAACTAATTTATTAAAATCAAACGACTTAAATGATGAGTTAAGAGAGAAGATAATCTCACAATTGGAAGAAATGAAAAATAAATTCACTTATTTGAAAAATAGATATGAAGAATTATGGCTTAGATCTGCAAAACGACCTTGTCTCGACCAAATTCTCATTC
>JAHLWE010000329.1 GCA_019058135.1 Promethearchaeota archaeon
ATTCAAATCTAAATCTTTTTCATCCCCAAAAACTTTCTTAATTGAATCATTAATAGGAAAAATCTCTTCCACCAAAATCTTAATATCTGCCATAGATACTTCATATGGCTCCGGATTCCCAATAAATTTATTTACAATTGGCGCTTCCGATGCGTTAATTTGTAGATCATAATTATTTGATAGATCAATTCTTATTATTAATTTCGTATTCTCTGGTCGGTTAATAATAGTAACTGAAGTTCGATCATCTACTACAGCCCTGAACTTTTCTCCCTCTTTAGATTCTGTTCTCCGTTCACTATTCCTTCTAATTCTTCTCAATTAAAGAACAACCTTTTAAAAATAATTTATATAAAGAAATATCTCTCTAAATAAATAATAATTATTTTAACATAAATTCTTATTGATCTTTTTTTAGATAATATTGTAAAAAAATATGGAATCAAAAAATATTCCTAAAAAAAAATTCTATTTTTTTTCTTCCATCTCTACTTCCTCTTTCAGAAAATATTTATCCCCTTTCTTTATATATATAATTATGTTGCCCCAATTATTACGAAGGGTATAAGTATCTCCATCAATGGAAATAAGTTCTATTGAGTATGGAAGATATTTCATACTCCTTATTTCTTCTAATATTACCTTCTCTTGTTCCTCATCCATAAGAAACAAAATAATTTATGATAAAAAAATTTTTTGATCAAATTTGTTTAAAAAAAAAATTAAAAAAAATACGATGAATAAAAAAAATCAATTACGAAAACCAATAATAAATGTTTTCCTTTTAGAATTACCTATTTTCATTAATATTTTGGAATGATAGAGAGAAATTTATTAAAAACTATCAATTTTTTTAATAAACAAGGATTTATATAAAAAAATAGCTAATTAAATATATATCAAACTATTAATAATTTTATTTCTAATTTTAGGAAATAATAGAGTTCAAGTTTAGATGCCTAAAAACATTCTTGATATTGGATTTTTCAGTATGATGTATTCCCAAATAAGTGGGATTGCAAAAGCTGTCAAGTGTTTAGCCGAGGCTGTAGCAAAAACAGGTCACAGAGTTCATATTTTTTCTCCTAAAATTCAAAATGGGGAACCTAAACCAAAAAATCTATTTATTCATGATGTTGGTGGAATTAGGGTAGGAACAAACCCAGAAATAATATTCTCACTCCCAATTCACAATTATTTTTTTCCTGAGCATGAATTTTTAGACATAAGCCATATTATGACTCCTATAACTATTGGAGTGATGGGACTTATTTGGTCGAAATATTTAGGCATCCCAATGGTTGGAACTCATCATTCTCCTCTTGCATATTATTCAGATACTTATATTCCTATAGCAGGGAAGATAATGAAAAAGACTGGTTTTCTATGGGCATGGGAGAGACATATTTGGCAAAAATTTGATTTGATTTCTGTTCCAACCCCCTCAAAAAAGAAGTTACTACTTGAACACAGATTTTTCAAAAATCCTATTATAAGCTTAACAAATGGTATTGATGATTTCTATTTTCAAAAAGTTGATGGAAGTGATATTAGAGAAAAATATAATCTCGGTGATAAAAAAGTTTTAGTTTATGCATGTCGTCAATCTCCTGAAAAAAATGTTGAAAAAGTAGTAAAAGCGTTTAAAAGAATTCATAAAAAAATCCCTGATTCTCATTTATTAATAGTTGGAACAGGACCATCCGTACAATCAGTTAAGCGTAGAATTTATTGGTACAAATTACAAGAGCATGTAACACAAACAGGATACATTTCCGACCTGGAATTATTAAAAATTTATAAGACAGCTGATGTATCATGTCTATACAGTTGGATTGAAGCAGAAGGTTTAGTTTTATTAGAATCTATGGCCCAAGGCACTCCTTCAGTAGGTGCAAACGGATGCGGTATAAAAGATGTGATAAGACATAAAAAAACTGGATTTCTCGTTAATAATTTGAAAGAATTTGAAAATAAAATTATTCAATTATTTACAGATGATGATTTAAGAGCAGAGTTTGGAAAAAATTGTAAAAAATATGCAAATATGCATAGGATAAATGAAGTGGCAAAAAAATGGGTTGAAATTTATAAATTTACTATAAATGAATTATACCCTTTACGTTATTATAAGAGGCCTAAAGAAGAAAGGTTTCAAAAGGTGTTTGAATTCACACAGAAAATTCCTGGAATTTTATTTTAAAAGAGAATTAATTTATAATTATTTTAATTTAAAAAATGATCAATGTGGTATTCTTTAGTATATGTTGATAATTAAAAGAGAGATCATTTATATAAAAAATGTAAAATTTTAGAAATCCAAATTAAATTTAAGTGAAATTAATAATGATTAAACCTCTTAATATTATTTTTATTGAAAATTTTCGTATATACAAAAGATTTACCAACGTAAAAACCGTAGGAGGTATAGAGACAAATACTCGGGATGTAATTAATTCATTAAGAAACAACGGTCATAACGTTTGGATTCCAAACAAAGGAAAATCAATTCCCAAATGGGTTCAAAATAATAATGTTGATATAATTGCTAGTTCATCTTTTGATCCATTAACCGCATATCAATTATGGACTATGAGAAAAAAGTATAATGCAGCAGTTATTCAACATGCACATACTACGGTTGAGGATTTAGAAGGTGGATTTCTACCTAATATAATAAGTTGGGGGAAATTAACTAAAATTTATCTCAAATATCTATATAATATTTCCCACATGTTAATCACTCCTTCAGAATTTTCTAAAAATTCTCTTAAAAGATTAAAATTAAAGAAAAGACCACCCATTTATGTTGTTAGTAACGGTATAAAATTTGAAAAATTTAAAGAGAAAAGAGAATATCGAGAGAATTTTAGAAAATTCTTAAATGAAAAATATAACATCCCAATAGATGGGAAAATCATTTTAAATGTTGGTTATACGTGGAGAAAAAAAGGACCAGATGAATTTTTTAGATGTGCAAAAGATTTATCAAATTATTGGTTCGTTTGGGTAGGACCTATAAAAGAAAATATTTATGTAAAAAAAGCATCCGAATTAAAGAATTGTATTTTTACAGGCTATTATGATAATATTTGCGAGCCTTATTATGGAGCTGATGTGTTAATATATCCATCCTACACAGAAAATCAAGGAATTCCCCTTCTAGAAGCTTCAGTTTGTAAATTACCTATTGTTGTCCGGAATATTGAGCCATTTGATTGGTTGATTCACTGCGAATCTTGTTATAAGGCAAATAATCATGATGAATTTATTACTGGCATTGAAAAAATCCTCCAGGATTCTAATTTTAAAAATAAACTTATCAAAAACGCTTATATTATTACCGATAAATTACATAACTTTAAAAAGATTATAAAACAGATTGATAAACTTTATAATAGAGTAATTAAACTGAAAAATTTATATCTTGAAAAAATCCAAAAATAATAAAATTGAAAAAGGGGTTAAATAAGATCAAAAAAAAACTAGGTGAAATTTAGATGCCCAAACAATCTCTCGATATCGGTATTTTCAGTTATGTATATTCCCAAGTTAGTGGAATTGCAAAGGCTGTAAGAAGTTTATCAGAAGCTATAGCACGAACGGGTCATAGAGTCCATGTATTTGCTCCTTGTATAAGGAAAAATAATTCTAAACAAAAAAATCTTTTCTATCATGATGTTGGAGGCTACAGGATTAGTCATGATCCCGAAATAATATTTTCCCTTCCAATTCATAACTATTTTTTTCCAGAAAATGAATTTTTGGATATCAGCCATATCATGACCCCAGTTACGATTGGTGTAATGGGCTTGAGTTGGTCAAAATATTTTGGTATTCCTATAGTTGGAACTCATAATTCTCCTCTGTCATATTACTCAGATATCTATGTTCCCATTGTAGGCAAAATTTTGAGTAAAACCGGCTTTTTATGGGCTTTTGAAAGACATATATGGCAAAAATTTGACTTAGTTTCAGTTCCAACTCCTTCTAAGAAAAAATTACTCTTAAAACATAGGTTCTTAAAAAACCCACTTATAATTTTAACGAATGGAATTGAAGAATTTTATTTTAAAAAAGTTGATGGTGGAGAAATTAGAGAGAAATATAATCTTGGAGATAAAAAAGTTTTACTTTATGCATCTCGTCAATCTCCTGAGAAAAATATTGAAAAAATTGTAAAATCTTTTAAGAGAATTCATAAAGTAGTCCCAGATTCTCATTTACTATTAGTCGGTACTGGGCCTTCAATGCCTTCAATTAAACATAAAATTCAAAAATATAGACTACAGGAATACGTTACTCAAACTGGATACGTTTCTGATAATAATTTATTAAAAATTTATAATACAGCTGATATATCTTGTTTATATAGTTGGATTGAGGCGGAAGGTTTAGTTTTATTAGAATCTATGGCACAAGGTACTCCTTCAGTAGGTGCGAATGGTTGCGGTATTCAAGACGTAATAAGACATAAAAAAACTGGATTTCTTGTCAATAATTTAAGTGAATTTGAAAAACGTGTGATCCAATTATTTAAAGATGATGATTTAAGAGCAGAGTTTAGTAAAAATTGTAAAAAATATGTCAAATTGCATAGAATAGATGAAGTAGCTAAGAGATGGATTAAAATTTATAAATTTACAATAAATGAACTATATCCTTTACGTTATTATAAGAGACCTAAAGAAGAAAGGTTTCAAAAGGTGTTTGAATTCGCTCAAAAAATACCTGGTATTTCTTTTTAAAATTAAAAAAATGCTTATTTAATATCTTTAGGTTATTTTTAATTTTCCTTGTTTTCAATTAAAATTAAATTCTATCTTTATAAGATATTTGTTCTTTCTTGCTTTTTTCTAAAAATTTTGCAATTTCATTTTCATAAATATAAAATTTCTCATTAGTAAATGAGATAAATGGAAAAGGTACCATTATCAATCCTTTTTCAAGTTTGGGTAATTTCGAAATAATATTTTTTGTATCAGTCAATTTCACAATATATGAAATGATTTTCCCTGTTTCTTTTGAAACTACGAGGTCATCTAATTTACCGATTTTGACTCCTTGCTGATTATATATTATACTTTTACCCAAGTATTTAGACAATAAAATAGTCATAATTAGAAGATATTATATTTTTTAATCTTAAAATTATTTAGGGTTTTTTCAATATTACTAAAAAAAACAAAAAGAATTTGTATTTTAATATTCCTTCAATTCTTAATGTAATGGTTTTTAATAATTTTTAAATTATAAATAGAAGATAATGCCGGAAAATAAGGAAATAATTAAAAAGAAAAAAGAGAAAAATTCTGATAGGAAAATAAATCTTGAGGTACATAAAGAAAAAAACAACGACGATAATAATGTTATTGATGAAGAAATATCTGAACCAAGCTTTATGCCCACATTTCAAGTTAAAGCAAAATATTTTCCAATCCCAATTATAACTGTTGTTATTATATCTGGAATTTTGGCTTATCTTAGTTATGTAGAAGCCGGAATTCAGATTGAAGGGGTAATCTTTCCTGAATCTGAATATGGAGGTATAGGTGCGTTATTAAATGGGCTAATTTTTATTAGTTATGCAGCTGTTACAAGTTTTATTATAATTTATATTATTAAAAAAAAAGGAATTAATGCTTTAAAATATATATTTGCTTTCTCATTTGCACTTTTATGCTTCTTTCTATTGATTCTTTATGGAGACATAATTTTATGGTTAATAACCCGGGACATATTTGAAAATGAACTTTATATAATTGTTTCAAATATAATGTATGTATGTATAGGTGCCTTTACAATTTTTATGATTTATAAATATATAAAAGGAGACTCCCCCAGAATTAAGAATTTATTTATTTTACTTATTGGCCTTTTAATTGGAGCTTTTATGGGAATGATGATTCCACCAATTACAACTCTAATAATTTTAGTATTAATCTCAATTTGGGATATATACGCTGTTAAATCGAAGCGGGGCCCAATTAAAAAAATGTTTGATATTTTTTTTGAAAATTCTCCCAAAAAAGAAAAATTTAAAAAATTGGAGGACCAGGCAGAAGAAGGAGAATATGAGGTTGAATATGATATATCTTCACTAGAAATTGGTATTGGAGATTTAGCTTTTTACAGCATGCTAACTTCTCATGCTCTTATTTTTACAAATAATATTATTATTTTAATCGCAACTGCATGTGCTATAATATTAGGTACTGGAATTACTATCTTGGGCCTAAAGAAAAATAAAATTTTACCGGGATTGCCTATTTCTATATTTCTAGGATTGGGAACAATGCTATTAACTTACTGGATCTTTTCAGTTTTGTAATAAATAATATCCTAATGGAGTGTTTAATATGAAAAATAAAAATTTAAATCAAAATATAATAGAAAATTCTAAAATTTTTATAAATTTGGGGGAGTGCACCAAGTGTAAAGCTTGTATTGACGATTGTGTTCCTAGATTACTTTATTTTAAAGATGATAGGCTTCAAATAGCGAATAATTTCGAAGAAGATTGTATTGAATGTGGCCATTGCGTAGCTATCTGTCCAGTTAATGTAATTCAATTAAAAACCCGTCCTTTAGATGGAGTTAAAGAACTTCCCGAAAAAGAAAAGAGAATTACTTTCGATTCTCTATTTAATCTTGTTCAAACTAGAAGGTCAATCCGGCAATTTAAAGAAAAACCAGTTCCAAAAGAATTAATTGAAAAGATTTTAGAGTTATCAAGATATTCTCCTACTGGTTCCAACACTGAAAATGTTCATTATACGGTCGTGCAGAATCCAGAATTACTTGCTAAATTTTCAGAAGCTTTAACAAAAAACGTTTCTGATTTTATAAAAAAATATGAAGATCCTGAAGGGTTTGCTTCGCTGAAAGCGGTATTAGGAGAAAAGATATTGAGAATTGTAGGTGAACGACTTGATTCTTTTAAAAGGATATTACTTGGAATTAAGGTCGGAATAGAATTTTGGCGTTGGAATACAGAAATTATTATTATTCATGCTCCTAAAGAAACGACATCAACTTTAGTAGAGGATTGCTCGTTAGCCGCTTGTCATATAATGCTATCTGCAGAAACATTAGGTCTAGCAACTTGCTCTTTAGGATTTGCGACCTCTCTATTAAATCAATTCAGTTCTGTTTCTGAATTGGTAAAAATCCCAAAAGGAAATATTGTAGGATATACATTATCAATAGGGTATCCCAATGTTAAATATCATAGAATTCCGGCTCGGAAACCGGTAAGAGTTAAATGGCTTTAAAAATTATCGATATTTCTTGTTTTAAGCAAAAAGAATAAGAATTTAAAAAATATTAAAAAAAATTTAAAAAATACAGATTAAAAATGAGTATAATAAATCAACCAGAGGATATCTTAGGTTTAGCACTAAAAAATGTACTTACACCAATGCTAGCCAAGGAAAGGATTTTAAAGAAAATCAAGAATTGGCAGCGAATAATCGTAGTCGAAATAATTGGTTTATATGAAATAACACTAATTTTTAATAATTCAGAAATTACTATTGAATATGGAGAGAAACCAAAATATCATTGTAAAATAAAAGTGACTCTTGATACTTTAATAGCTATAACCGAGGGGAGAATGGGGCTAATCTCTGCTTTTTTAAGAAGGAAATTAAAAGTAAAAAAAATTCACCGCATTTTTACAATAAATAAATTTCAAAGTATTTTAGTTAAAGCATTACATTTGGCAAATAAAACTTACGAGGAGGCTTAAATTTGACAACCATTAAAGAAAGAAATATTTTTGAAAGGATAGAGAAAGAAAAAATATTAAATGAATTAATAAAGATATTTGGAAAATCTAATGTTTCTGATAGGCAACATGATTTATATCCCTACTCTTATGATATGACTGAAGCAACACCACATATGCCGGATTTTGTGGTAATTCCAGAAACTGTAAATCAAATTATCTCTTTAGTAAATTATTGTAATGAGTATTCAATCCCAATTGTTCCCTATATTAGCGGAAATAACGTA
>JAHLWE010000330.1 GCA_019058135.1 Promethearchaeota archaeon
GCTCAAGTCATCATGGTGCCAGTCGTCCTAGCTGAAAGGGAATTAATGAGTAAAGAAATGTGGGAAGAATTAGATGCCCCATACCAACAAAGGATAGCAAAATTTGTAAAGAAAAAAAGAGGACTCTACTGTGCTCATACATGTGGTCGAGGGCCCTATTTCGATCTTTTAATTAAATGGCTTCGACCAATCCTCATTCAAAACGCGTTTTTACCGGATGGTTGCACGACCGAAGAAGAGATGTTAGAAAAATACGGTAAAAAATTAATTTTCTTAGGTTTTTTGAGCGTTTCATTACTTGCTTGGGCAAGTCCTAGTGAAGTAATAGCAGAATGTAAAAGACAACTTGAGACTTTTGGAAAGGCACCTGCGGGCTATTTTCTCGGAGCGTCATGTGAATATCCACCATATGCTCCTCTATACAATGCGATGGCGGTGGTTAAAGCAGCTAGAACCTATGGAGCTAACTATAAAACTGGAGAAGGTCCCAAACCTGAATATATATCTGGAGGTAATTAAATAAAAATGTCAAAAGAAGATATTTTGAATAAACTTAAAAAATGTGTTTTAAATTATGATGGTGAGGCTGCTAAAGAAGCAGCTAAAGAAACTTTGGAAGCGGGAATAGATCCGATTGAAGCCGTCCAGAAAGGACTTTATATTGGTCTAAAAGAAGTGTGTGATGAATATGAAAAAACTACTTTTCTAACTGATTTGATATTAGCTTCAGATACTTTTTATGATGGCGCTAACATTTTAAGACCTAGTATAAGTCCAGAAAAAGCACAGGCAAATAAAAAAGGAGTAGCGGTTATTGGTGTTGGCGAAGGAGATATTCATGATCTTGGCAAAAATCTTGTAAAATATCTAATGGAAGCTGAAGGTTTTGAAATGATTGACTTAGGTTTTGATGTAAAAGCTGAGAGATTTGTAGAAGAGGCAGAAAAAGCAAATGCAGACCTTATTTTGCTCTCCCTGATGTTAAGTTCGTTATTTCCACAAATAGGAAAACTCGTTAATTTGGCGAAAGAGAAAGGTCTAAAAGATAAAGGTGTAAAAATCATGGCAGGAGGGGGACCGGTTACCAAAAAGATTGCAATACAATACGGAGCGGATGGATGGGCTCTAACTGCTCCCGAAGCTGTTAAAAAAGCGTTAGAACTACTTAACAAGAGTTAGAATATAATTTCTTACATTGAACAAATCTCAGAGACTCAGCCGAAATTACAAGGAAGAAAAACGACAAAAGAACTATTAGAAGAAAATATAGATGTAATTCATATAGTCGATTCCGCGATGCGCTGGGCTGTTAATCACTTTGAAGTAGATTTAATTTTAATTGGGGCTGATTCAATTACTTCAGAAGGTACTGTTTTAAACAAAATCGGCTCAAGATTATTAGCTTTGGTTGCACATGAAGAACATGTACCCTTTTATGTTGCTTCACCGCTGCTGAAATATAATCCTGAAACCTCTTTTGGATTATTAGAAAAGATTGAAATGAGACCCCCTAATGAAATATGGGAGAATCCCCCAGAAGGCGTACATGTAATAAATCCTGCCTTTGAAACGGTAAATAGGAGATATATTGATGAAATTATTACTGAAGCGGGTATATTCGCTCCAAGTTATATCCATATTTATTTCGAAAGACTTTATCCAGAATTAGTAGGATAGAAATTAGATTCCAATATCTTTCCATTTTTCAAGTGCTTTTTTTAATTCATTATGAGTTTTTGCATATTCACTTAAATTAATGTTATCCAAATAAGCTTGAACTGCTTGCCTCATAGCTTTTGCTCCAGCTTCGGTACCTTCTGGATGTCCATGAACACCTCCACCTGCTTGAATCACGATATCTTTTCCTAAAATATCAATTAATTTATGGACAACATTAGGATAAAGCCCGCCGGAAGCAACAGGGAAAGTTTTCTTAATATTTCCCCAATCTTGATGCAATATTGAATAATCCTCTTCTACAATAACCCTATTAGTAAGTACCCTGTTAATATCTATTACTTCTTTCTCTCCACCTTCCATTTTTCCAACTACTGTACCAGTATGTAATTGATCCATACCGATCAACCTTGAAATTTTTGCAATAGCAAGCATTGACATCCCATGTCTTTGATTCCTCGTGAGAGCGGCATGCATGGCACGATGAGCGTGTATCACAATATTTTTATCATCAAGATAATCTCGAATTTCTTGAAGTGCAGAAAATCCTAAAGTGATAATATCAACCATTACATATTCTCCCCCCATCTTAATGACAAAATCTGCTCTTTTTTTCATTTCACTAACCGGAGCTGTAATATTTGGCATATAAATTTTCTTTTCTCCAGTTTCTATTTCGATTTTATCTCGTATCTTTAATGTTTCTTCAACTCTTGTCTCAAATTTATTGAATCTCATGCTTGTTAAGTTTTCATCATCTTTCACGATGTCTAAACCTCCTAACCACGATTCTCCGCAAACCTTTGCGTGCTGTTTTGGATTTAAGCCCACTTTTGGTTTAACAATTGTACCCAAAAGAGGTCTATCAAAAACTTTTAATAATCTTCGAATTCCCTTTATTCCAAATTTAGGTCCTTTATATACATTTACCATACTTTTTGGGAACTCTATGTCAATTAATCTTAAATTGTCAATTGCTTTCATGCCATAAATATTACCTGCAATAGCACTTAGAATTTGAGGAATATTGTCTGCTTCGAAGAGTTCCTCGTTATAGGCGATCTTAATAATATTTTCTTTTTTATCTATATGATATACGCTTGGTTTTAATCTTTGAGCAATATCTTCAGAAAGTGTGGCAATTTCTGTCCAAGTTCCAATAGAACTTTCTTTAGCAATTTCCTCACATGCTTTTTCTAAAGATGAAGTATCTGCCGCCTTTTCAACATAATACATAACTCTAAGATCTTCTCCAGAGGGACTATAATTCAGATTTAAATAATCTAACATTTTGGATTCTCTTTTTGATAATTTATTATAGAATAATTAAATGGATCATTTCTATACCTACAATTTATTATTTAAAGAACAGTAAAATAAAAATTTAGAGATGGTAAAAATATATAAATAGTAAAAAATTTAATTGATTCTTTTTTCTCTAATTTGTGAATTGAGATGTCAACAAAAAAAGAAAGTTCTGAGCTCGAAGAAATAGAGTTAAGGAAAATTTATTTGAAAGTAAATGACTTGAGTTATAAAGATGATTCCTTAGTTGTAGATTTAGTCCGTTTTTTACAGGAAAAATTAGCAAGTATCCAAATTGAGAGGAATGGAAATGAACTTGAGATTTCAGCTCCGTTATCAATGTCAAAGAAAATAATAAAGCTCAGAATTCGGAAATTTTTATATAAAAACAACTTAAAAGAGAATTTCCGCCCGATATCTTACAAAAAAGATGAGAAGGATGGGTACGAAATTCATGAAAAGAAACAAGTAGAATTCACTTATTATTAGATTAATTCTTTATATCATAATATAATGGCTAAACCTGAAAAAGTTAAAGGTCTAAACCTTTCAATTAATTCTGTTGACGATGTTTTAACATGCGTTAATTTAGCTAGCCTCTTAGAAGTTGCAGCATGGCCTAAACCAGGTAATGTTCATCGTACAATAAATTTTGAAAAAACACGATTTGAGCATTTTCTTGCTGGAATTTGTGCAATTCAAACATCTTTTAAAAATTTTGTTTATAGAGTTTCTGAAGAATACAAAACTAATCTACATGATTTTTCATTTGTAAAACTAGGTAATTTTTTCCTTGATGCTGTTAAAAGGATGATAGATTGGCAAAGGGGTGGAAATGTTTTATTGGGGCATATTTTAATTCTTGGGATCTTGTCTGCAACCGCAACAATTTGCATTAAACAAGAAGCATTATCTTTTAATGACTTTAAACAAAATTTAGTTAAAATAATAAAAGAATCTACACCAAAAGATTCAATTAATCTTTATAAAGCAATAAGATATTGTAACCCAGGTGGAATGGGAACTATCCAGAAATATGATTTATATAATGATAATTCACTTCAAGATCTCAAATCAGATAACATTAATTTGGAAAAAATCTTTCAACTTTCACAAGATTATGATTTAATTAGCTCAGAATACGTAAATGGTTTTCCCATAATTTTATCTGAAGGATTTCCTTATTATATGGATGTATTTGATAAAACCAAAGATATAAATATTGCTTCAGTACATACATTTTTAAAGATTTTAGCAAATCACCCAGATACATTAATTTGTAGAAAAAGCGGGCTCTCTGCAGCAAAGATAGTTTCATTAACTGCAAGAGAAATTTTAGATGAAAAAGGTCTATTAACTCCTAAAGGAAGAGAGATGATTAATAAATTTGATATATTCTTACAGTCAAAAAAAGGTAAATTTAATCCAGGAACATCTGCAGACCTATTAACTGGTGTAATTTTTATCTCTTTAATTTTTGGTATAAAATTTTAATAACTAAATAAAAAGGCATGGAGTTCATATAAATAATGGTTATTTTCTGTAAGAAATGTGGGGGGTTAATGATTCCAACAAAAGATGATACTGGAAAAATAATATTTAGATGTAAATCTTGTCGTAAAACAAAATCGCTTGACGGTGTTCAAGAAGATCATTACACAATAAAGAAAAAAATCGAACACTCTATTCGAAGAGAAATAACAAGCGCTTCGGTAATATTAAAATGGAAGGATGAAAACCTAAAAAGCGCAATAAAAAATTTTAAATGCCCTAAATGCGGTTATGATAAGGCTGCAATAGAAACACGTCAAACAAGAAGTGCCGATGAAGGTATGACTCATTTTATAATCTGTTTAAAATGTGGTAAGATGAAAAAAATTGGAAGTTAAATATTCATTTATTTTGTAAAATATTAAATATTTAAGATAATCCAATTCTTTATTTTAATAAAAATGACTTACACTCCCAATCTAAAATCTATAAAAAAACATAAAGTTCCTGACTGGTACCATGATGATAAATTTGGAATTTTTATTCATTGGAGTTTATCTTCTGTTCCTGCATTTGCAGTAGTCGGGCAAGGAGATCTAGTTGAGATTCAGAAAAAAGAGGGAATTGGTGCACAATTTGCAAAAAATCCATATGCTGAATGGTATTTAAACTCCCTTAGAATTGCTGGTACTGAGACTCAAAAATATCATCGTGAGACTTATGGAGAAAATTTCTCCTATGATGATTTCGTTCCTATGTTCAATGAAGCCATTAAAAAATGGAATCCAGATGAATGGGTGGATTTATTTAAAAAAGCAGGAGCTAAATATGTTGTTCTTGTTACTAAACATCATGATGGCTTTCTACTGTGGCATAGTAATTATCCTAACCCTCGAAAGAAAAATTATTCAGCAAGCCGAGATATTGTAGGAGAGTTGACAAAGACAGTTAAGAATGCGGGTATGAGGATGGGTTTCTATTATTCTGGTGCATTAGACTGGTCTTTTACCGAAACTCCAATTATTGACATTATTTCTATGTTAGATAATGGACCTACTGAGCCAGAATATGTTGAGTATGTGAATAATCATTGGTATGAATTGATAGATAAGTATGAACCCATTATTTTATGGAATGATATTGGATATCCTCCTAAAACAAATATGAATGAACTATTTGCTTATTTTTATAATAAGTTTCCAGATGGTGTTGTTAATGATAGATGGATTCAAATTCCGAAAATTGTTCGAAAAAAATTGAAATCCATTCCAATCGAAGTGTTAGTAAAAAGGTTAGCCAATCTTATGGGCTTAAAAGAAGATAATTCTTTACTAACGTCATCTCATTTTGATTTCCAAACGCCAGAATATACATATTTTAAAGAAATTAGAAAAACCAAATGGGAAAGTACAAGAGGCATCGGTCATTCATTTGGATATAATAAATTTGAACCAGAAAGTCAATATTTGACGTTGGAAGAATTGGTCTATATGTTTGTGGATATTGTCAGTAAAAATGGGAATCTTTTGTTAAATGTTGGTCCAATGGCAGATGGCACGATTCCGGAAATTCAAAAAAATCTTCTATTAAAATTTGGTAAATGGCTCGAAGTGAATGGAGATGCAATTTATGCAACCCGACCGTGGATAAGAGCAGAAAGTAAAACTTTAGATGATATGGAGATACGATATACTCAAAAAGAAAATGTCCTTTATGCAATTTTATTGGGGAAGCCTAAAACTAGCACAATTACCATTAAATCATTAAATTTGGAGAATAATACTAAAATTCTGATTTTGGATAATAAAAAAGATTTAAACTGGAAAAATGATGCAGAAAACCTTGAAATTGAGATTTCAGGAAGTTTATTATGGGCTCCAGCTTATGTGTTTAAAATTAAACCAAAACCAATAAAATGAATAAAAATGTAATATTTCTTGGGTTTATTTTTTAAATTTCATTCTTTATGTTCTTTTAGGTTTCTTTTTTCTCGATCCTTAATATATCTTTTAACAGGTCTAATAATCATATAATGCCCTTGCTGATATGTTCGATAACCGTGAAAAATTTTTCCAAGTTTAGATCCAAAATAATACCAGAAAAGGTATGATATGAGTAAAAAGAATTCAATTATTTCCATACCGGGTTGATGAGTTATTCCAAAATCAAGACCTAAAACTATAAATGAGTTCCACATAAAGTATTTCCCTTTATCAACCATAGGAATATCTACCCACGGAAGGAAGTTCAGCCAAGTCATATCAATTATTTCAAAATAAATTAAGGAGTCAATAATCCAAAAACCTAAGATAGAAATTACCGCTAAGAAAACAATCCAATCCTTATTTCTTTTCCGTAAAAATTTTCGATATAAATATGAGTTAACCCACCCAACCCAAAACATCAAAATCAGCGAAGTTAGAAATCCCATATTCTAATTTTCACTCTCTAACCATCCATTTTTAATATACCAATCGATTGTATCCTTTGTAGTGCTTTTATAATCTGGAAATTTAAATTTGAAACCTAATTTTTTAATTTTTTCATTTGAGAAGAGATATTGATGCTTCATATAACCTGCCATAGATAAATCAACTGGAGGTCTAGAATCTAATTTTCGAGCCGATTTTTCCTTTCGTTTAGTAAGCCAGAAAAGAAAGTTTGACATAACCTTATAAAATGGCAACCAAATTGGAAAATTAAAGTAATCAACATTTAGAAGGTCTGCTATATACTCAAGAAAATCTTCTTGAAAGCAAGGGTCAATAACCATATTATAAGCTTCACCAATTGCTTTATCATTTTCCGCCAAAAAAATTGCAGCACGGACCAAATCTACCACATGAATTAATGGCATAGCTAACCGCTTCTTTTTAGGATATAAGTGGATACCAGGACCAAACCCTGATTTATTTACCATTTGGAAAATATGGAAAGTACCATAATGTTGATAAGGACCAGTAATAGGTGCGGGTCTGATTATAATTGCTTTCAGTTTAAATTTTTCGCTGTAATCTTTTAAAACC
>JAHLWE010000331.1 GCA_019058135.1 Promethearchaeota archaeon
GACATGAACGTGGAATCCCTAGTAATCGTGTGTCATCATCGCACGGTGAATACGTCTCTGCTCCTTGCACACACCGCCCGTCGCTCCATCCGAGTGTGTCAAAAATGAGGTTTAGTCCGTTGGGTTATATCGAATTTTTGGTACGCGAGGAGGGAGAAGTCGTAACAAGGTAGCCGTAGGGGAACCTGCGGCTGGATCACCTCCCTTTTTCTATATCTTAATTTTTCTTAAATCCTTTTAGAAAAATTTACCTCAAATTTTCTTGTTAAATCAAAAAAACTTTTTAAATTAATTTTAAATAATAAGAAAATTTTAATGTAATATGAAATATATGGGCCTGTAGATCAGTGGAAGATCATTGGGTTCGAGGTCGAACCCAAATTTATGCTTGACTTGCACGCCAACTTGATTGATTTTCATTCAAGAGATCAAGAGTTCAAGAGGTCACGGGTTCAATTCCCGTCAGGTCCATTTTTCTTATTGAATTCATATTAAATAGACCTTTTATTTTTTTGATTATATTCTCTGCTTTAATCATACATTTCCTGCTTGAAAATCCTTTTGGAAACTCAATCCAAACAATATATTTTTCAACATTAATGTTTAAAGGAAGTATTATTGAATACAAATTATTTGTTTGAATTATCAATTTTTTAAATAAATATAATTGTTTGTAGTTAATAGAATAAAAAATATCAAAAATTTTTTTAAAAGATGCAATTAATTTTTCTCCCATTTTTAGGTTTGAAAAAAAAATTAAACCTTCCTCTGTTCCTAAAATAATTTTAAGTTTAGTGCTTTGAGGGTTAAATAAATGTTCTAGAATTTTGTGAATTTCATCATAATTTGTGATTTTATTATACATTTTTTATTAAACCCCATTTTTCTAAATAAGAGTTGTTAGAAAAATGTTATTTTTCATTTCTATTAAATTAGAATAGAAATTTATAAACTTCACTTAAAAAAATTTTAATAAAATCTAACATTAAAATTATAAAAATAATCAATTGCATTAGAATTTAGTAGTCTATTATGTTAATTCAAGTTCCTGGGATCGATGGAAATACTTATGAATTCATTATAAATCTCATAGGTGTTATTTTACTAATTTTTATTTTAATATATATTGCATTAACATCTCGTTCAGAATGAATATTCAAATCATATTGCTGAAAAAATTTTTATCACATCATTATCTTTCAAAATATAATTCTCTCCTAATTTCATTTTCGATTTTACCTCCATCCCGTAAATGAAATGTTTTGCTAAGTCAGAATGGATTTTTTCTCTAATAAATTCCCGTATTTTTATTCCTTTTCTAACTAAAAAAACATCAGGGAGTATGTTTCCATCTTTATCTGTTAAAGTATTTAAATTTGCAACAGGATATACAGTAATTTGGTTTAATATAGAAAATACTGCGTAATTTAATGTTTTTTGAACTCCTGTACCTCCAATTCCTTGTAATAATTTTTTCCTAATCTTTTCTAGAGTTTCCAATTCATTTTTTTTAAGATTATTTTTTTTTATTATATTAAAATCAGTATCACCAAGCATATATTTGATAATACCTTCCTTATTATATCTCCTAAGAATAAATTCTGCTAAGGCACTGCATGGAATAATTTTCTTCTTATATTTTTTCTTTAATTCATCCAGTTTTTTTATACCAATCTCTTTATCAATTTTATTAGCAATTATTATTATCGGTTTAGAGATTTCTCTTAGATTTTTTGAAAAAATATTTAGTTCTGCTTTATCCCATTCAGATATTGACTTTCCATCTAAATTAGATTTTTCAATTGATTTTTCTATATCATCCTTTTTAATTGATAATCCAGATAATCTTTGATATAATGCTTCAATAAGCTCACTCCTCCCCTTAATAACTCTATTTGAAAATTTTTTCCAATCCTCTCTTTCAATAATTCCTTTAAACCATAAATTTATTTCATCTTCTAAAAACATTATATCTTCATATGGATCATGGGATCCTGACTCTACTGTATTTCCATTCGCATCCAAAGATCCAGTAATATCTATAATATGTAATAGTACATCTGCTTGACTTAAATCACTCAAAAACCTATTCCCAAGCCCCTTCCCCTCATGAGCTCCTGGGACTAAACCAGCTACATCCAATAATTGAATAGGAATAAAACGAAATTGTTCTATACATTTTGAATTCTTAGGATTATCCTTAACATTTAATTCTTTGCATACGCACGGCTTTTTAACATATCCTATTCCTTTATTAGGATCGATAGTTGTAAAGGGATAATCTCCAACTTTAGCATGAGTTAAACAAGCACTATTTAAGAATGTACTTTTACCGGAAGAAGGTTTAGGGTTAAATTAGAATCTTTTTTTATATAACTTTTCTAATATAATTTCCCTACCACACCGATTAGCACATATTTTCACTTATAATTAATTTGTTTATATTTAATTTATTGAATTTTAGTTAAATTAAAAAAAATATAATTATTAAAGTCTATTAAAAATATTTTCACAATAAATAATTTGAATATTTTTAATTAAATTATAGTTCTATTTATCTTTTTAATAAGATTGTTTAATAATAACAGTCTAATGGATTTATTAAAATTAATTTATTCTTTATAATTCAAATTTTTTTGACCATCATTATTTATATTTTTAAAACCATTTATCATAATCTATCCAGTTCTTAGTAGATAATGTTCATAAATTTCTTGAAATCGTTTTTTCCTCGGTTTGAAGAAATATTAGTAAAGAAATTAAAAAATAGTATTTTCAGAGACTATTTTTTTATTAGTTAAATTATTTTCTTTTTTTGGGTCAATTAAATTTTCAATTAATTGCTTTAAAATTTCAAAATCTTGTTCTTTTTTGGGAGAAAATTCAAAATTTTTAAATGATATAAAATAGGATTTTATTTTTCTGTTTAATTTAATAAAAATCTTTTTTAGAATTTTATAATTTTTAAATATTTCCTTTTGATTAACTGATAATTTGGAAAAATAATTCGTTCTTTTTTGAAAATAAAAACCTTTAAAAATCATTTTATTATTTTTAATCTCGTTAATTGATGCATTTAATATATTAAAAATATTTTTATCATCAATTTCTTTTGAGATTTCTGTTTCTTTAAAAATTAAAGATAATAATATATTCTCTTTAAATTCTCTATTCCATTTAGATGAAATTTGAAATAATTGATTATAGATATTATATCCTTCTTGAACAAGAATCTTACTTTCAACATTGTCATAAAAAGAAGAAAAGATAATTGACTGAAGTTTATCTGATAATTCTAAATTTGAAATTTTTAAGAACCGAATAGGTCCTTTTGTATTGTCAAAAATTGATAATAATAATATATATTTTGGAATTTTTTTTTTATCTGTTTCTCCTTTCATCTCAACGTTGATAAGTTCATTTAAATCGATGTCCTCTATTAATTCTTTAAAATAATACTCATACGCATTCTGAAATTTTCTATTTTTACCATTAAATTTTTTTCCTAAATTATTTAATTTTAAAAATACTCTTTTGGTATATTTTAAAAGGAGATTAGCATCCTCGGCAGCAATTTCTCCTGTAGAATCGCTTATTTCAACAATTTTACTGAGTTTCTTCAATTCTGAATATATAATAAAACTCTTTTTTAATTGATTTTTTTCAATATTCTCTAGAAAATCATTAATATTATTGAATTTGTAATTTAGTCGACATGCTATTTGTTCTAAAAGTTCTTCAATGATATTTTTGCATTCGAGCCCACAATATTCAAAAGATTTACTCAAATAATAATTTTGAGCATTCTTGATTCGCTCTTTTAAATTTTTAATTGTTATTTTTTTTTTCTCAGAAAAATTTTTCATAATATTTTTTTCAGCGTTATTTGGAAACTTATCCTCCGTATCTTTTTTAAACTCAACTAAATTTTTATTATTCCCATTAAAGAGTTTCAAATCATCTTTTTTATTTTTTCCAAATGACTTTTTAAAATCAATGAATTTGAATTTTAATCCTTGTTTTCTCGAATTAAATACTTTTTTCAATGTTTTGATCGGCTTTTTCAGTAAAATTGAATTATAATTTTCTAGCTTTGGTTCTAATTTTCTTTTTTTTTCTGCCATAAAAGGAATTTGAAGAACAAATGGGTCTTTAATTGAATTTACTCTTACAATACATTGACCTTCATTCAAATAAGATAAATAATCATAATGATCTTTTGGTAATGACAATAATTCTCCTAATATTTCCTTTTCATAATAATTTTTAAAACTTACAACGATTCCGAAATTTGCTAAAATCTCTTCACTTATATCAGGTCGAGTCGCAATACATATAAGACATTCACCAGTTCCCCTTTGTAATAAGGTAAGATCCTCTAAATATGTACTTAATTTACTTTTTTTAACTATACTTTTTGGAACAAAATATTGTGCGTCTTCTATGATAGTAATGTGTTTAATCCCTTGATATCCGCCAGATTCTAAGTTATAATCCCATAAATATTTAAGTATAACGTTTAAAAAGAAAAATATGTCCTCTTTATCCCCCCCAAGACGAATGATCGAACTTAAATCTAAAATACAATCTCTTTGTAAAATCTCTTTTATGGAAATTGATGTATTATTTTCAAAAACTTTTTTTAAAGGTCCTTCAGAAAACCTTCGAATCCTGTTCTTTATACTTATAATAGTTTGTTTTAATTGAGGAATTTGATTTTTATATTTTAGTAAATATTTTTCACAAAAATTATGAAATCCTTGCCAATTTCTTGCATTTTCTTTATTACAAACATTTATCATGAGATCTATTAAAACTTTTTCCATCTGTGGTGTATATTCAACATTAGATTCGAGAAATTGAGAGCTTTTTAAGATCTCAAATATTCTTTCAGCATGAATAGATGGATTTATAAATTCTGGATTGAAAATATTAATTGAAAAATTTTCTCCAGGAGATAAAAGTAAAATATTCTTTAACCTTTTACATAGAAACTTATATTCTCCTTTAAATTCTACTAATAAAAAGGGAATATTTTCTCTTTTTTTAAAATTTATTAAAAAATTTTGTACAAAATTGCTTTTACCTGTTCCCGTAAATCCACAAATAAATACGTGTTTTTCTAAGTCTTTTTTTGTTAAATAAAAATTAAATTTTTTCCTCCTTTTCCTGACCAACCGCCCAATTTTTATTTTACCTTTTTTTGAATCCTTTCTAGCAGGAATCGGTAAATCTATAATTTTACTATTAACTGGATAAAAAGATGACAAAATTAGTGATGTAAATGAAAGAATTATACCAATTAATATAAGAGAAATAAATATATTTAGCGGAATTGATTCAGATTTTATATTATTTTGAAATATAAAATAAAGAATTAAAAAGAATACATTGGCTGCATTAAGAATTATTATCGATTTCTTATGGTTGGGTATTTTAAATCCTTTTTTTCTTAAAAGGAAAAATAAAAAATTAATGAAAATTAGAAAAAAAAACAAACCGTAATAAAGTAAATGCCAAAAAATATTAACCATTTCAAGAAAAAATTTGGATATTGCATTTAAATACTAAACCATAAATTCTAATATCTTTTAATTTAACCTTGCCTTAGAAAAACTATAATTTTCTATTTTTATTTCGTTTTTGAACTTTTACAACTGGATTACTAATCATTATAAATCTTTTTTTTAAAAAATACCACTCCATTAATTAATAAAGATGCGTCAGACCTGATTCTTCTTTAAGACCAATCTTAAAAGACTAAAGAATGACAAGTTAATCATAAATCAATCAAAAATATTGATTAATTACCACAAAAACATTTTTATAACATTGCTTTTATAAAATTTTCTAAATAATCTTATTAACATTTTACAATCTTTAAAAAAAGGAAATATTTTTATGACATAGAGTTCTATAAATATAAAATATCAAAATTAATACTTTTAAAGGGAAAAAAAATGGTACAATTCTCAGGAGTTCCAGTAATCGTTTTGAAAGAAGGTACTGAAAGAAGACAGGGAAGAAATGCACAGAAGAATAATATAGCTGCTTCTATAGCTGTTGCAGAAGCAATAAGAACGACATTAGGGCCAAAAGGAATGGATAAAATGTTAGTTGATTCTTTAGGAGATGTAACAATCACTAATGATGGGGCTACAATACTCGATGAAATAGATGTACAGCATCCAGCAGCTAAGATGATGATAGAAATTGCAAAAACTCAAGATATAAGAGTCGGAGATGGAACAACAACAAGTGTAATAATTGGAGGATCACTTTTAAAATCAGCACAAGAATTGATTGATCAATCCGTTCATCCAACAATTATTTTGAGAGGATATAGAAAAGCTCTTATAAAAAGTAAAGATATATTAAAAAAAATTGCTGAGAAAGTAGATAGTTCCGATAAAAAAATATTAAAACAAGCTGCAATAACAGCGATGAATAGTAAATCAATAGTGGGAGTGAGGGAGCATTTTGCAGAAATTGCTGTGAAATCTATACTCCAAATTGTTGATCTTAGAGGAGATTTAAAAATAATTGATATAGATCAAATTCAAATAATTAAAAAAGAAGGGGGAAGTCTGTCAGATACTGAATTAATCAATGGAATAATTATTGATAAAGAAATAGTACATCCAATGATGCCTAAGAGCTTAAAAAATGTAAAAATAGCTTTAATCGATACTCCTTTAGAAATTGAAAAGACTGAATTCGATGCTGAAATTAAAATTCAATCACCAGATCAAATAACACGTTTTCTTGAGGAAGAAGAAAATATGCTAAAAAGAAAAGTATCTGCAATTATTAATTCAGGAGCAAAAGTAATCTTTTGTCAAAAAGGAATTGATGATAAAGCTCAGAGTCTTTTGGCAAGAGAAAATATAATCGCAATTAGAAGAGTAAAACGTTCAGATATGGAAAAATTATCAAGAGCTACAAAAGCTAAGATTATAACCAATCTTGTTGAACTTACCCACGAAGATCTTGGAGCATCTGGATTAATTGAAGAAAAAAAAGTCGGTACTGACAACATGATTTTTATTTCAGAATGTTCAGATCCAAAAGCTGTAAGCATCTTGATTCGAGGTGGTGTTGTACATGTTGTGGATGAAGCAAAAAGAACTTTAAATGATGCTTTATGCGTTGTGAGAAATATAGTAGATAATCCATATATTTTAGGAGGTGGCGGATCTTCGGAAATAGAATTATCAAAACAATTAAGAAATTTTGCCACAACTATCGGTGGTCGAGAGCAATTAGCAATAGAAGCATATGCTTATTCTTTAGAGGTTGTCCCAACTACTTTAGCAGAAAATGCAGGACTTGATCCAGTTGATTTATTAGTTGAATTAAGGGCGAAACATGATACCCCTGATGGTAAAGCAATGGGTGTAAATATTCAGACTGGAAAACCAAGCAATATGATCGAAGAAGGTGTAATTGAGCCATTAGTGGTTTTAATGCAAGCTATCCAATCTGCGACAGAAGTTTCATCGATGATATTAAAAATAGATGATGTAATAGCCGCCTCAGGTGGAATGAAAGCAGGAGCTGGTGGTCCACAAATGCCCCCGGATATGGATTAAATATTTTTTTTTAATTTTTTTTAATTTTTTTATAAAAAATTTCTCAATTTCTTTTTACAAATGAATAAAATCAAAATCTTTGCATTACATTTTAATGAATGCGACCCCGTAAAATGTACTTCACTAAAACTAAAAAAATTCGGTTTAGTAACAACCTCTAATATAGTAATTAATAAAATGAAAAACTCTATTCTTTTAGACCCCTTTGCAGAAAAAATATTATCAGAAAAAGATATTAAATTGGTGATTAAGTATGGAATTACAGTAATTGATTGCTCCTGGAAAAATATTTTAAATACTACAACTTTAAAATTTAAAAATAAAAGAAAATTACCCCCACTAATCGCAACAAATCCAGTAAATTATGGTAAATGGGAGAAATTAAGTTCGGTTGAAGCATTAGCCGCAGCTTTGTATATTATAGGATTTAAGCCATTCGCAAAATTACTTCTCTCGAAATTTTCTTGGGGAACTGAATTTTTAAAATTAAATTTCGAAGGCCTAACTAAAAATTAAGTTTATTCGAATTTTGAGCTTGTAATGATATTTATAGAATTTATTAATTGTTCTGTGATATCATTAGTTCCAATTATTTCTAATATCGAAAATATTATATTTCGTGCTTCCCCCATTACTGGAATTCCACCATATGTTAAAGGAAATAAAGCAACAAAAGAAACATTTTGTATATTTGATTCTTTTGTAATTTCATCAGAAAACTGTAATTTTCCTGAATGACATGCTAAAATTCCATAAAAGGATTCAGAATTTTGCCCAGAAATACATATATATGATAAGAGTCTTCCCAAAGCAATATCTTGAGCTTCCTCTAACATTTTTTGGAAACCAACATTTGCATTTGCTGAGAAGGCTTCTATTGTTAAGGGTAAAGATTGGTCAGATACATCTCTTGCATCTAAAGTTAAACCAGAAAGATTAACCAAACTATATCTAGAAAAAACCGGATTTTTAATTGAATCTAAAATCTTTCCTATTGCTTGTAGCTTCTCTAAGTCCTTGTAATTATCACTATTATATGAAGTAAAAGAAATTTCTGTTCCCATTGAAAATAAATAAATTGCACTGCGAACTTTATTAGAGAATTCTTCTAAATCCTTTTCTGAATTGGGAAATCCACCAAAAAAATTACCAATTTCTCTTTTTAAGTGATATGTACTGCTTGCAAGATTATCAGGATCTAAGGGCCATTCGCCTTTATAGTTATGCACTATAGTTAATAATGTTTGATTTATTCTAATTGTAATTATACAAACTTTTTCAAAAAAAGAAAAGGAAATTATCTGGTCTTTAATTCCCAAATCATTCCAATTTTCTTCACTTGCAGAAAAAGCTATTGAAGCAAGTCCAGTAATTATATTAGCATCAAAATTAAGGTCACTTTTTCTGCCTATGTGAGCGATTGATAATCCATTTTCATCACACAATATTACCATTAAAGTTTCTTTTGAAGATCTTAAAATAGCTGTTAAATATTTAATTAACGAATCTCTAATACTCATTTATATAACCATACAAACTATTTCTCTGTTTTTTTAATTCTTGTGGATTATTTTGTTAAAATTATATTGATTTTTATAAAATTTAAAGTTATTTTAATTTCAATAATGCTGTTAGATATATTTTTGTATATACATCTTTTCTTAATTTGCAGGGAGGGGGATTTGAACCCCCGTACTCCTATGAGAGTGAATCCTAAGTCCACCGCCTTTAATCAACACTATTTTTTGACCAGGCTTGGCGATCCCTGCATTTTTCAAATTATAATTATAATCCTATGATATTATATAGAAAATAATTTTTTCATTAAAATATTAATATTATGATAATTTTTGATTTGTTTTTTTTATTTTAAGAAAAAACCTCATAAATAAATTTTAATTTTATTATTAATATTTTTCTTTAAATTAATTAAATTTTTTTTTTTGCTCTCGTAGTGTAGCTCGGCCAAACCTTAAAACTGAGGCTAAGCATGCTAGGCTTTCACCCTGGTGACCCGGGTTCGAATCCCGGCGAGAGCATAAAAATATTATTCTTTAATCCTTATTATTTAAAAAAATCGAAAATTATTGCAGCTTTTGGGTACTTACAAATGTTAGTGATATAATTTTGATTTTATCAAAGAACTATGGAGATTCTTTATTTAAAGTTATAACTTAATAAAAAATTATTTAGCTATCATTGAATTTTGTAACCTAATCTCTCTCTTTTTCATTTAAATAGTTTCAATTTATAATTTTTTTAATTCAAGTTCATCAATAAAATAAAATTTGTAAAAATTGACATAATGATGTAAAATGAGTGAAATTAGCGGAAATATATTTAGAGATACTAAGAGTGATAAAAAACGTAAAAAAAAATCAGACACTTCGAAAGAAGTTAGTGATAACTATGTTTCATATGAGGAATTTATGAAAACCGTTAAAAAAACGAGAATTTTGCCTTATTCTTATAAAAATTTTCTACATTTTAATGAAAGATCTCCAGAACAAC
>JAHLWE010000547.1 GCA_019058135.1 Promethearchaeota archaeon
CTTGCTTTTTATTATTAATTGTAAAAGTTCGTATTACAGTATGTATTGCTATGCGCACTTGAATCGTATCTAAAGATTCTGGATATTCCTTATCAAAGACAATTGAATCTTTAGCAAACTTATCAAAATTAGGTGTTTTTATCCAGGAATTGCCATAAGTTTTTCCCGTATGGTCTTTTTTTAACGTATCGAAAATTATCAAGAATATTTTCATATATATTTCAATTTGATGTTATTTTTTAATTTTTTATCCTATAAAATTTAAATTTTATTTTTTAAGTTCCCATCGAAATGGTTTATCTGGAGCACTTATGCCACTCCACATAATTTTATCCCCCTCAATAGTAATTTTTTCTTCTTTTTCATTAATCTCTATGGTGTTAAAAAGATTTAATTCATCTTTATTAAGTTTCAAGCTAATTTTCCAAGTTCCGGCAACTTTAGGTCCGTACCATCCTGAGTATCCGTCTTTTGATTTCTCGAATCCTAAAAGAGGTGATGAGAATTTATATTCATCCTTAGGTAAGGTTGGTGTTAATTCTAAACCCTCCTTGGTAAATTGTATACCAATCAATTTAGTTACACTATATAATGGCCAAGCATGAGGATGCAAATTAAATACTGGGAAATCAGTCCAACCCAATCCTACACTCCAAACAATTTCCTTCTCATTTTTTTTTGAATCTTCAGTAAGTAGAGCCTCGTTAAATACAGTTTGACCTGGATACTTAGATAAATTCGAATTATATGTATCTGGGCCACTCCATATTCCATACCACACTTCAGGGTAACTTTCTGCATGAATGGCAAGTGTATTTTTTTTCCATTCATCCCATGCCATATCTCCATCCACTAATGATAAAGCCCATATCAATGTGCCATTTATCGACGCCCATACTCCACCATTTACTCCCTGTCCTTTATCTCCAACTCCTTCAAGCCCTTTACTATGGAGTCTAGCACCAATCTTTGAAGGTTGTCGTACTAATTCATCAATTGAATGAACTAAAAGCTCTCTCCGTTCTTGGGTTATGGCTCCTCCAATAATAGCCCAAGGTTGAGGTTCCAGCCACATTTGATCTTCCCCAATCCATCCAATTTCTTCTGTGAGCCATGCTCGTTTAAACCATTTTCCAGTCCATTGAGAGCGAACTGCCTCACGTTGAGTATCAGAATACTTATATACTTTTTCTGCCATCTCTTTATCACCTATGAAATTCAGCATTTCAGCATATATTCTAAGAGTGAAAACTGCCATGGCAGCATTTAATACACTTTCGCCATGTTTTTGAATCTCTCTATGTTTTTCAGGGGGGATGTGACCAACAACAACAGCATCGTTCCAATCACCATTAGATAAACGTTGAAGCCCATGATGACCAGTTCCTGTTTTATCAACAAAATGCTTATAACATCGTACCAATAAATCCCATACTTTAACTTTCTCTGCTTTAGGACCATAAATCGGATATGTAGAAATTTCTTCCTTAAGAAAATTTATATCCCGTGTCGCAAGAATATATTCACTAACCAACCATAGTAGCCACATTTCTAGATCACTAGGTTTAAAAAGATCGGGCATTATTTTTCCACTACCACAGATTCCATAGGGTATTTTTCCACTCCTACGTACCGTTTTTAAGGTGTACCTGAGAATATTTTTAACAATTTCTGAATTGCTATAGATGAATGGTAGTGTATGTTGTAGGGGATCACGAGCAGCACCTTGAAATCCAATAACATATTGATAAACGTGCCCTTGAGAAAGTATATGTTCTTTAAAGAAGCTATCATATGTCATAGCACCTCGTAAATAGTAATTATGCCACATGAGTTCACGATCTACCCATGGTTCATCAGGGATAATTAATTCTATTCTATTTTTTTTCCAACTCTCGCATGATTTAGACCATAACTGGGATAAATTCTCTTTATATTTGTTTAAAAGAGAGTTAAGTTCGAATCCTTCTGGGAGATAACCGTAGGTAAAATATAAGGTTTGACTCATACCAGGTTCTAAATGTATCTTATGCTCAAGAAACATAGCGCTTTCAGTACTGGAAGTAGTAATTTTTGAAGTTAAGTCTTCTTTAAGTCCATCTGGTGATTCGACTCCACCTTTACCAAAAAATTCCGAGCTATTAGTACTCATCTCATCTGGCTTGTTATCTAAAGAAACAAGAAAAGTCATAGGTGGATTAATATCTTCATCTACTGGTTCGAGGTAAGGAGCTTTATTAACTTTGTTTAAATCATCAATAAATCTTTCTTCTTTAATTCCCGCACCATCGTTTATTATTGTAAACCTGTGTTTAAACTGTTCACTGAATTCTCGACGAATCTCTCTTGGATGCTTTTTACTTTTTTTCGAAATGGTTGTTGTATATGCCTTTAATGAAAATTGATACATATGACAACCCCAAAACTCAATCCAGCGTAGATCAGTTGGGACATCAAGATTATTTGTTATTGTAACTTGAGAGATCAATATTGGATCATCACCAAATGGCGCAAAAACAATCTGATCGGCAGCATATCCATTTCCTGTCACGATTTTTCGAATATAACCCAATCCAAAAATCCTATCAAATGATTCTCCATTTCCTGGGTAATATGTACTCAAAATCTTCTTCCCATCAGTAAGATAACCGAACCCTCCTGCATAATGACCATGTTTAGGGTCGTATTCATTAAGATATTTGGGGCTTCCTTCATCCTGTCTTACCTGAATATAACCATAGTTAGATGCTACAGCCACCAATCGATCATTACCTACTTGATGAAGATGTTCAGTTTTAGAACGCCA
>JAHLWE010000332.1 GCA_019058135.1 Promethearchaeota archaeon
CCCATGCTATTGCCTTTATTTTTTTCTCTGGGACACTCATAATACAATTCTACTTTAATAAATACGATAAAGTTGTATAAATCGGGCCTTTTGGAGTTAGATCTGACTTTTTTAACACTAATTTATCTATTGTGAATTCACCTAAATCTGAATTTTTATTCTGCTTAATCAAATTTTTAAAATCATCAAAATTTTTATAGTTAATTTTATTAGATTTTAATCTCCCAATAGTTAAATGAGGTTTAAAGATTTCTCTTTTATCTTTTTCAATATTCAGCTGATTTTTTAACAAATTTTCAAGAGCATCTTTAATTTCTTGCAAAAATTGAATATCCCCTATCAACCTAACCCAAATTGTACTATATCCTTTAAATTGCCCAATCCCTTTTAGAGAATATTTTTTTACCCCATCTTTAAAAAATTCATTGTTGATATGATTAGTAATTAAATTATAAATCACTTTAGCTTGAGATTCTTCAATATTGCCAAGAAATTTCATTGTAATATGATAATTTTCTGGCTCAACTATCTTAATTTTTGTTTGAATATTTTTTAATTTATTTGAGAAATCAGTTAAATTCCTAATTGTTTGTTCATCTTTTAATTCAAATGCTATAAATATTCTTATTTTCATAATTTTTTCAAACCTTTTTTTCCCAATATTTTTTGATTCGAAAATCAATTTCATTTATTCTATTCTTTTGTTCGGGGATAATATGGGCCTCTTTTAAATCATCTAAATTTTTAAATTCAATAATTTTTATTATATCTTGTAAAAACATTACATTCATTTTGGCCCTGGTATCTGCATCTGCACTCGCATTATGAGGTATAAAAGTAAATCGCAAATTAGGATTCTCTTTTTTTATTTTTTTAAAACGTTCTAAGATTTGAGGTTCGATTGGTTCAATTGGTCCGAAAACATCAAACGCTAAATTTATCGAGATCTCTCTATTTTCTAATAATTCTAAAAGATCATAAATATTGATTAATTCCCCTCGTGCGGTGTTAACTAAAACTGCATCCTTTTTCATTAATTTTAATAAATCTCTATTGACAATTCCTTTAGTTTTTTCCATTAATGGAATATGAAGTGAAATAATATCACAATTAGTAAAAATTTCTTCATAATTATCAATAAATTTTATTCCTGGATATTCTTTTTCCATCGCTTTATTTCTGAATATATCATTATACCATATTTTTACTCCCCAAGGATATAATCTTTTTATTACCTCCTGGCCTATTTGACCTACACCAATAATTCCCAGTGTTTTGTTATCAATTTTTGAACACAGTTTTTGGTCGAGGTCCCACTTCTCTTCCGCTGTCCATTTTCCATTCCATACAAAATTATGTAAATCAACTAAGTTTCTAAGATTTTCTAAAATAATTGCTATTGTAAAATCTGCTACAGTCTCAAAAAGAACACCCGGAGTATGAGTTATTAGAATTTTATCTCCAGAAACCCTACCAATATGGTTATATCCCATTGTAGCAGTAGCAACAGCAAAAACTTCTGAATTTTCAAGAAAATCTGTTGGTAATTCATGACTCAAATGACATCCAATAATATCAGGATTAAAATTTTGTATTTCATCATGTATTTGAGATTCTAAAGGAAAACGTCCATCGAAGATTTTTATTTCAGCTTTCTTTTTTAGAATATCCCATAATTCCACTATTTTTTCTCGATATTTTTTACTTATTTTTGAATTTAAGCCAATTTCGGTATCAGAAAATACGTTTGAAGTGAAAAAGATTTTTGTTTTATATTGCATCTTATTCAAATTACTTTATTTTTATACTATTACTTAAATTAAAAAAAAATTAAAATTTTTTATTTTTGGTAAAAAATCTGCAAAAAACTTAATTTCAAATATTTCATTAAATCTTCATAGGATGATTTAAATTAATGCAAATAAGCCAAACATCAAAAAAAATAAATAGAAAAAAGAAATCTTAAAATTCGTAGCCACACTGTTTGCATATACGCTTCTTGGCGTACAACGGAATATGACCAACATAAGACAGCACTTTACTCTTATCTTCAACTTCTTTAATTTTAACTCCACCACACATTGGACATATTATTCTCTCTTCACTCGAAAAACCTCCAGCTGCGCTAATCTCTGGTGGCTTTAACTCACTTAATTCAGACTCAACCTCCTCTAATTGCTCAGCAGTCTTAGCCAATGCATCATCTTTCTGTGAGAGAGAAGTTGTTAGAGCATTCAATTGACTTTCCTTTTCTTTCAAATCTTTGGTTAATTCATTAATTTTATCATGATTAGAAGCAATTTCAGTTTCAAGTTCTTTGATTTTATTTGTTTTTGCTTCGAGATTAATTTTAAGTTCTTCTCCTTCTTTTTCTAATTTAGTTTTAAGTTCTTCTATATCTTTATCTTTTTGTGATATTTCCTTTCCTAAATCAGCAACAGTTCCAGACACATTATTTAATTTTCCTTCTAATTCTGTATTTCTTGTTTTAGCATCGCTTAGTTCATTTTCTAATTCAGATTTAGTTGATTGTAAATTTGATTCAAGTTCGATAATTTTACTATCAACTGTTTCCTTTTCTTCTTTTAGAGCACTCAAATTTGATTCTGTAGAACTCAATTTTTCTTTAGTTTCATTCAAACTCTGTTCCGTTGATGATAATTTATCATTAGTTTCATTTAATTCTTTAATTTTTTTATCCAATTGTGTTTTAGTAGTAGCTAATTGCTTTTCTTAATCATTCACTTTCGCGCGTAAATCTAGTAAAACCTTCCCTTGAACCTTTTGTGTCTTATCTGGTTTTGCTTCTATTGCAGCCCAATTAATACTAATTGTTTTTCACCTTAATAACTTTATATAAATCGATATATTTAGTAATATAACTTTAAATATTTTAAATCTGTTCTTCTTAATTAAAATTTTGAAAAAAAAACTATTTTGGATATCTTTAGTACATAAAAATATTTTATATTAAAAAAATTAACTGTATTTGTGCTTCAATATGGTGCAATTAAAGAATAATAAAATTCAGATCATTTCTACATCTGGTATTTTTAAGGATAAAGCATCATTTTTTTTATTAATTGAATTTATTTGTGGTATTTTTATTGTAATCTATACAAGTTTATGGTTAATAGATTATTTACTTCAAGGATTTTGGATTTTATGGTTATTAGTTCCATTATCTGTATATGGTTGTTTGTATCTATTCACATTTACTACTACATTTATTGCATTTCTATTATTGCGATTAGTAAATAAAATTTATCCTCCTAAAGAGGGAATATTTGAGCGAGATAGTAAAGGTTGGAAATTTTGGAGGTATAGATATTGGATAACCTATCTTCCTCTATGGTCCGTAAGGGCACTACCCCTTCCTTGGCTAGATATCGCAATATATAGAATTTTTGGAGTAAAATTAGGGAGAAATGTGTGTATTTATGATGGATGGGTTGATCCAGAATTTATAACCATCGGAGATCATACCATGACAAGTTTGAATACAATAATCCACTCGCATTTAATATATAATGATAAATTAATAATACAGCATGTAGAAATTGGAAAAAATTGCATCATTGGTCCCCAAACGATTGTATCACCTGGAACCATTATGGAAGAGGAAACAATTTTAGGAGCCAATAGCATTACGAAAATTGGACAATTATTAGAGGGGGGTAAAATTCACGTGGGAATTCCGGCAATTAAATCAATTCCAATTTTAAGTATAGAGGAGTCAGAGAAGAAATTGGCAAAACTTGGAGTTGATAAGTATAAAAAAAAGCAAGAAGGTAAGATCCAGGAGGAGAAAAAAGAATGAGTGGGCCAACTAGCATGAAGCTTGCTTCTCCTACTCCAGTAGATGCACGAATTAGGAAAAAATATTTAATTATCTATTTTATAATAATATTTCTTAGTTTTATTCCATTAACGATTTTTGAAAATTATTATTTTACACTTTTTTGGGTGTCTGGATGGACTTGGTTATTTTGGCTGCTCATTCCATTTAATATCATTGCCGGAATTTATATAATATTATTTAGCTCACTTATTGTTTCTAAAATTTTTATTATGATTGTAAATTTAATTCACAAACCAAAAGAAGGAATCTTCCAACGAGATATAAAAGATAAGGATTATTTATTTTGGAATATTAGAAATTTGATAAAAAAGTGGCCACTTTATGTAGCGGGAACAAATCCATTGCCGTGGTTAAAAAATAAATTTGTTTTAAGGATTTTTGGAGTTAGAATAGGAAAAAATACATCATGTGACCAATGTTGGATATCTTCAGAATTTATTACTATTGGAAATAATGTAATTTGCGGGATTAGCAGCTCGATTTTAAGCTATGGTATTGAAATGGATAAATTTTATATTAAAAAAATCAATATCGGAGATAATGTTGAAATGGGTTCTAAGGTTGTATTAATGCCTGGAACGCAAGTAGGAGAAAACGCAAAGATTTTTGCACATTCTTATACCTTACCAGGACAAATATTAGAGGTAAATAAAAATTACGGTGGTCATCCTGCTAAACTACTGGAAGAATCTAAGTAAATAGATTAATTGAATATCTCCCAATATTTGTAATTTTATTTTCCGTTAAATCATTCTCATATAATTCTACTAAGCCATCTCTATAAAGGTCTATTTCTACAAAAATCTCGTTGAAATAATCCTTTTTCAAACTGGATACGCTAGAAAATATTGAATTATCTATTTTTGTATTTAAAGACAAACCGGATGAGCTGGTTAGAATTAAAGCAATCTGTGATAAAGAAAATCTTGATAATACATCTCCAGCATCAACTAATTCTGTTTTCCAAACACTCATGGGTGTAGGAATTATCTCATGATGACATAAAACACAAATTACTTTTTCTCTTGATTTTTTCATAGTCTGTTCTGAAATTTCTTTTATTCTACGGCGTCCAATTCGACCAAATTTAGAATTAAATGTAGTTGTATCCAATGCCAAAACAACTAATTTATCATCTTCATAAGTAGAATCTAAATCACCAATATTTTTAAGCCATAATTGATAACCATTTGGTCTAACATCATTTATTCCGGGAACTACGATGTAAGGATATGTTATTTCCTTTAATCTTTCTCTTGCAAATTCATACTCTTCTTTATAACTATTCTTAGTGACATTTCCAGAGTGCAAAACAATTGAAATGTCATTTTGATTGTTGATTTTTTGAATTAATTTATTAAAGGTTTGTTCTGTTTTTTTATCGTCTGGAGAAAGAGAAGAATCAAAAAAGTGTATTATTTTACAAAAAGGTTTTTCATCTTTTTTTTTCTTTCTCAATGAATAAGTGGATACTTTTCGAAAAATTTCTTTTTTAAATTTTTCTTGCTGTAGGATTGGAATAATATTAAATCTAAAAATATCATTATTCAAATCTATTATATTGTAAGTAAAATTTTCCCTATATCTTGTTTTATTAGAGGAGAATGTGCCGGAATTAAAGGCTAGCAGATCATGTTTCCCAAAATTAATAGTATAAAGATTGGATATATGTCTATGTCCATTTAAAACTAAATGAACCCCACACTCCTTAAGTACTTGAAGCATATCACCAGAATCAAGGATTGCAGACCTCTCCTTCCCTGTATGTGGGATTGGTATCAATTGATGATGAAAACAAACCACTTTCATTTTATTAGGTCGATCAAGCAATAAATTTTTTACCCTCATCATTGTTCTATAATTAATTTTACCTGTTGCTAGGTCAGGTATTGTTGAGTCTAATGCCAATAAGAAAAAATTCTCATCTTCAATTTCAAAATGTCTTTCACCAATCATTTCTTCAAAAAGTAGATATCCTACGTTTAAAGCATCATGATTTCCAATAACATATTGAACTGGGACTTTTTGCTTTATCTCACTCATTAAAGTCTTTGCATATTCAAATTCAAGTAGAGTGCCATTTTGGGTGAGATCTCCAAGATGTATAATATAATCAATATTTTTGAGTTTATTTATTTGCTCAATTCCCTTTTTAAAAGCAGTCAAATTAAAATCCGATTCACTATTACTTATATGAGTATCTGAAATTATCAAAATTCTTTTTTTTACGCCTTCTGAAATTGTTGGATTTGCTACTTTAATAGAAGTTGTTTTCATATTTATTTAAAAACAAATTAACTATAAAATTATTAATATATTAAAATTATTAAGGTATTAAAATGCAAAACATCAACTCAAAGCTTTTTAATTTAATCCTCATACGATACAGTGAAATTTGGCTTAAATCTAAGAAAATAAAAAGTCGAATGATAAAAACTCTAACAAAAAATATCATATTTTCTTTGAAAAAAAATAATATACCTTTTCATAAATATCAATACACTCAAGATTTTGCAAGAATATTGTTTTTCTTAAAAAATGAAGATATAAATAAGGCTACAAGCGTCTTAAAAAAGAAAGTCTTTGGAATTCACTCCATTAGTCCCGCAATAAGAACCTCAAGTATAATAAAAAATATTATTAATAGAACTCTTGAAGTAGGGAAAAATATTTTAGATCAGAATGATTCTTTTGCTATAAGAGCAAGGAGGTCCGGAAAACATCCATTTACATCACAAGATGTTGCAGAACAGTGTGGATATGCAGTTTTAAGTTGTTTTAAAGACTTGAATCTAAATGTTAATTTATCAAATCCAAAAAAAAAAATATTTATCGAAGTTCGAGATAATTTTACTTATATTTTCACGAGAATTATAAAAACTGATTGGGGAGGTCTTCCAATTTAACCTGGTAAACATATTATTAATATGGATATTGGACGACCAACTGATTCTCTTGCGGCATTCTTATTAATGAAACGTGGTTGCAAAATACACCCGATTATTTTTAATTTATTCGAAAATAAGAAAAATTTAGATTCAATTTTGAGTAATTATAAGATTATGGAGACATACTACAACGATAAAAATTTAGACCTTAATATCATAAATTTTAATCCTATTTTAAAAAAAATTCATAACGAAATCATTGAAAAAAAGTATGTGTGCGCTCTTTGTAATTTAATTCGATTAAAAATTATATCAAATCTTTTAAAATCTAGTCACTTTAAAGGCAAAATTAAAATTCGAGGATTAACCACTGGTATCAATTTAACTAACATCGATTGTTGCCCTAATGCTGTAGACATAGATATTCTGGCATATAGTAATGAATTTTTAGACTTACCAGTTTTCACATCTTGTATCGGTTTAGAAAGAAAAGAAATTATTGATATGTTAAATAAAATCTCTCCTCATCTGAAAGGAAAAAAATATTGTCCTTACTGCCCTAAAAATCAGGAGTTTAACTATCAATTAGTTTATGATTTATATGAATCAATGAATTTAGAAAAATATATCAAAAAAGAATTATTTGAAGTCAAAAACCTCAATATCTATTCATAGGGAAAATAAAATTTTATTAATTTTTTATAATAATGAGGTTTAAAAAGTCATAAGAACTCTTTTTATAAGATAATGGCTAAAGTACAGCTATATTTACTAAATATTTTTTATCTAAGAGTTAAAAAGAACCTTTTAGAATATGAAGCTAAAAATATTAAACAACTCATTTCAAAATTTGTAGCTGAATATAAAGCTAAAATTGGAACCGATTTTTTAAATACAAAACAAAATTTTGTGAATGATCTAATAATAATCCTTCTAAATGGTAGAAATATACGATTCTTAAAAGGGAAAAAAACCAAATTAAGTGATAATGATAAAATTTATCTATCTCTTCCAGTTTCGGGAGGTTAAATCTAAATCATGAGAAATTTTATATATAGTATCATTCTATATATTTTACAACAGTAAAGTGAAAATTTTGAATTATACTAAGATCATTTTCTGATTATAATGCCAAAGAAATCCATTAAATTTTTAGGTTTAGATTTCGCGGGAAAGACAAGCATAATTACTGCAATCAAAGAAAAATTTGGTTATATAGAAAAAGTAAAAGAATTAAAACCTACAAGATATATTGAACGAGAGGAATTTCAATTCTTAAATTTAGAAATTATTAGCCACGATTTTGGAGGTCAAGTACAATATAGAGATGATTATTTAAAATACCCTCACCGTTATCTTGCAAATACAGATCTTTTATTTTATTTGATTGATTGCCAAGACCCTGAGCGCTATGGGGAGTCACTGGATTATTTTGATAAAGTTATGGAATACTTTAAGGAACAACGGGAGAATATTCCGATCATGGTTCTTTTACATAAATTCGATCCTGAAATAAAAGAAAATCGAGAGTTAAATAAAAGAGCATTGGTATTCAAGCAAAATTTATTGAAATATAAAGAATTTCAGATTTATTTTTTTGAAACTTCTATTTATGATATTAAAAGTATTATGGATGCTTTTTCAACGGGTTTGTCATTTCTCTTCGAAAATATTGAGATGCTTTATAGCTACTTCGAAGATATTTCTAAAAGATATAATATTCTTTTCATTTCTTTAATCGATTCTACTGGAATCACAGTTGGAGAATATTATTCGGCATTAAGGTTGATTGATAAATTGAAAATTTATAATCTGTACTTGGAAGTTTTAAAAAAAGTAAAAATGGAAAATAAAGAAAAATATGAATTTTCTGATATACTTTCAAATGGAAAACGTTTTTCTGGTGTTATTGAAGTTTTAAATTTAAGTAATTTCGATTTTTTTTTATTAATTTTAATTGAAGAAGAAAAAGAAAATTTAGAAAAAACGATTAGCGCTTTAGATGCCATTGAAGCCGAGAAAGATAAAATGGAAGTAATTATTTCACAAATCCTTACATAAATTCTCTATTATAAAATTAGCTCTTCAAAAATTCATCTAATTCTTTTTCAGTTGGGCTCTCTCCTTTTGAGATTTTAAATGCAGCTGTATATGTACCAAATTTTCCGCAATTTTCTAGTACTTCAAATAATTCTTTACGATTTTCTGGCTGATAAAGTGATTTAAGATGATTTAAATCTTCAATAAGATTATATAGTTTTGAAATAAATCCAGCAGAATAGGTATCTCCAGCCCCAGTTTGGTCTAAAACTTTAACTGGCATAATTGGGATTCTAATTTTAATATCATGTTCGCTCCTAATAAAGGAACCTTTTCTTCCATGTGTGTAAATCCTTATATGGGAAAATTTTTTCATTATTTCATCAACGACATCAATTAAATTCTCTATTCCAATTTCATCTTCAACGTTTATTAATGATTTTCCCAATATTTCCGCCAAATCCCTAAGATTAGAAAACATAATATCCATTTTATAATTTAAAATTTCTCGTAATTCTTCAATTGATTTTACTTGTTGTAATTCTAACGTGAAGATGGATATAATATTTTTATTTTTTGACAATTGAATGGGCTTTTTATATTTTTTTGCAATAGGTGTAAAGAAAATAATCTTATTTCCAGTTAAAACTCTCTCGTTTAATTCAATTTTATCAAAATTCATTTCCCGTTTTAAATTTGGAGCAACTAATATTTTTGTAATCGAAGAATCCTCAATAATTGTACTAATTGGGGTTGGTTTATCAATTTGATATACATTTTCTATGTCAATTCCCATATTTCCCAATTCGTCTAATATCCAACTCGCGTCTTTTCCAATAATTGTCAGTAATTTTATTGGTAATCCTAATTTTACCATTAATTCTGCAGAATTATTCCCGTTTCCTCCACGATTTAAAAATGAAATTCCTTCATTTTTTTTGTGTGAATCCAAAATCGTCTCTAAAACCCTTTCTTTCAAAAAATTTTTCGATTTAATTTTATTAATTTCATAAAGACTAAAGATTTTATCTGAAATTCTTTCAATAAGTTGGTTAAAGAATTTTGTTTTATAATACAAGTCAATATGGCATTCTCCTACAACTAAGATTTTTTTTCTCTCTTTCATGATAATCAGACTCTTGTCTCTAAAATATGACCACAAAATGCGCAGAAGGAGGGAATTGAACCCCCGCGTGTGAAACACACACCGGCTTTCCCGATTCTAAGAATCTCGAGGCCGGCGCCTTACCACTAGACTACTTCTGCTTGTGCTAGATTACTTAATTAAATTTTTTAATTTATTTTCTATTATTAAATATGGGAAGTTTTTTTTAATTATTTTTACTCACATTCAAATATTGGAAATTTCTTCATTTTGCTATAAAGATTTTCAAAAATGAAATATATATTATTTTGCAAAATATTAATTAAACATTTTTAGAATTTTTGCTATTGAAAATTCGAGGTTTTTATCCTGTCACATAATTTGCTCCTTTATTCCCAATTGCCTAATAGTTGTGGATTATCCACCTTTCTAATGTTGATTAATCCTGAAAAAAATACTACTGTAAAAAAATTTTTAGAAGGAATTTTCCAAAAAATGAAATTTCTGGTTTTAGATCTTAAAGATAACAAAAAAGAATTTCGATGGTCCTATGTACTTGAATATATTCTTTTAAAATCAATAGCAAATAATAAATTAAGTGATCATTTATCAAAACAAATCCCCGAATTACTTGAAAATTCTAAAATACTTATTAAATCTGAACTAAAAAAAGAGAAAGACACGGATTATATTTTAAATAGCGAACTGAGAAAAAACTCATTAGACTCTTATTTTAAAACTGGTTTAGAAAATCCTTTTATTATTAGGAATCACCTCTATTCAATAAAACATGACTATGAATTAAGGATTCTCTTTAATTTATTTGGTGGGAAGTATCTCTCTCAAGAATTAAGTGATTTGAGCGGATTTTTTTATTTTACAAATGATGATTTGAAAGACTTAAATGGCGAAAGATTTACCTTAAAATATCAAACAATTAAAAATCATATTGAGAAATGTCCCAATCATTGTATTGCAATTAATTCATCCTATCATTGGCTTGCGTTAATATCAGCCTTAAAAATTGGAAAAGACCATCTCTTAATATTAAATGATCCCGATAAAACTAAACAAATTAAGAAAAAAATTTCAAAGAGAAAATTCTCTGATAAAGATCTCTTCTATTTTTTTAAATACGATCTAAAAAACGCTATAATATTAACTGAAGAGATAAAAGAATTTTTAGAAAAGGAATTATCTAAAGAAAAAAATCTCCTTATAAATTTACTCAGAATGATTAAAAAAGATAAGAAAGAAGAATAGTCCAATTTTATGATATCTCTGGAAAGATAGACAATAAAAAAACTTTAAATTCAAGCGGGAATATATACTTTTAATTTAGGGGTTGACTTCTTTAAAACTATTAGTCCTTCCTCATTGTATCTTTCTAGTAATTTTTTCGCAGTTGAAACTCTAATCTCATACTTCATTGATAATGTTGTTGGAGTAATAGTTTTTAGTTTCATAATCTCTTCCTTTATTTGTTTTTCTAAACTAGCAGGAATAAAAACATCTCTTTTTGTAATACTTACTTGTTTTACTCTTCCATATTTTCTTCCAAGTTTAATTGTTTTTTTGACTAAACTTAATTTTTCTTCTTTTTCAGACATTCATTACACTCTTATAGATTAAAATTAATATTATTTATAACTTAAAGCCAAATTATATTAAGAAATGTAGAGATTGAAAAAATATAAAATTTATTCTTTTATATTTATTCATAAGGACTTATTTTTTGGAATTGTGAATTGTGTCTGATTATTATTTTAATATTAAGACTAAGAGACCCGAAGAAATTTATCAAAATGTTTTTGAATACTTTAAAGATGACCAAATAATTAAATATAGTACATCTAAAAGTATGATGAAAATTCAAGAGAAAATTACTTTAAGAGCGTTAGAAATTATTAAAATTCAACCAAAAGATTTAATTCTTGATGCGGGGAGTGGTTGTGGTTTCTCTTCAATTGTACTTAATAAGTTGGGGTTCAATGTAGTCTCGTTGGATATTATTAAATATTTACTTACTTATTATCCAATTCCTGAATTAAATCCTACTCTTGCCGATATATGTTTAACTCCTTTTAGAGATGAGACTTTTGAGGCAATTATATCAATCTCCGCACTTCAATGGATATATACAGAACCAAATAATCCTAAGATGGAAAATGAATTAAATGATCTTATCAATTCCTTTTATCGAATTTTAAAACCTAACGGAAAAATTATTTTTCAATTTTATCCTAAAAATAATTTTATCATGGAAAAAATCGGTTCCGCTTTTAAAAAAAATAATCTTTTCGAAGGAAACTTCATAATTGATCACATTAAAAGTCCCAAAAAGAGAAAAATTTTTTTATTTCTAAAAAAACAATCTTAAATAATACACATAAAACAGTTTAAATTATTTCAAAAAAGCAATTCCTAATTTTGTCGAATTTCTATAATAAATAATCACATTATCTTCAATTTCAGAGATATATAATATTTCGATAATATTAACCTAAAAAAATTTTAAATACTCAGATTTTGATTATATACCTAATACTATATTTTTTTTGAAATTTAATTTTAAATATAAATTAATATCAATCCTAACAAAAAAAAGGGTTTAATATGAATGTGTCTAAGAAATTTAAAGTAAATTTACTAGTATTTCTAATATTCGGAACTCTATTTCTGGGAATAATGCCAATTCTTAAAATCAATGACAATTCCGAAATTTTAAGGAATGATAATGAAGATGATGCCAAAATATATTCTACCCCAAAACTTCAAGATGATGTATCTGATCCCGAAGAATGGTGGAATTATTCATGGACCTTTAGGGTTAATGTTAATGTAACTGCTAATGGGACTTTCAAATTAAGTCCAATAAATTATACAAATCGATTGGTTGAAACTAATATTAATTTTACCGAATTATTACATAATCAATCAGATTTTGGAGCTTTTGATGAAAATTCCATTAGAATAATAGAATACAATTCAACTGGTAACATAATTGGAGAAATTCCTTCTCAATTTGATGAAGGCACCGGTTATAACGCAAATAGTAATGCTATTGGAGAACTCTCATGGATTTTAAATGGACCCACTAATGCAACTAATACGAGATATTACTTCATATATTTCGATTCCGTGCCAAATGGACCAAAACCTGCACCGAATTATAATTTAGGATTAAGTCTAACGGAAAATAGCCCATCTCTTGATTATACTTTGGAAAATAACGAGATAAAAATAAGTATGGATATTAATATCTTACGTGGAAATTATTACGATAAGGTCTATGAAGTCATAAATAAACATAGTGGTAGAGACCAACAGCGTACCAATCTGCAATGGGGATGGATGTTATATTCTTGGACTTATGGAGGATATTCGGATGGCCGTTATAATGGAGTTACGAGAATTGATGTGGTTTCAGATGGACCTATAAAGAAAACTGTTAAAATGGTCCAAGAACACTCTAATTTTATCTATGAAAGATATTATACGGTAAATTATCTTGATAACACGGTCAATATTAAACATAAAATTACATGTCTAAGTGCGTCAGGTATAAGCCAAGGGAATTGGTATTTTGCTTCTTGGTGGATTCCAGGATATGGTAGTACGGATTATTATGCTCCTAACAGTGCATATGGTATGGGAGGAAAAACTTTTCCCACACCAATGGGTATAGGAACTGAATTTACAGATGAAGAACATTTAACTACCGAATGGGGAAGTGGATGGAGATCTTTTGATAATCCTATCAAGGATCAATCATGGTTTGCACATTGGAATAATGAGCCAAGCATTCCAAATAGATATGAAGGAGTTGGAACTGTTTGGGACAATTATGGTGGTAATCGTTCGTATTTATATAGTTATGGTTATCATACTGACGCTTCAAATGAAGGTAGAAGTATTTATATTCGATATGGTCCTCCAGCATTAGCTCTTGATCAATCATTTGAATTCAATGTGTGGGGTATTATTTTTAATAATTCAGATGGTAGATATGTAAAAGATCGGGCTGATGCATTGCAAGAGAGTCCTTTAGTATCCTCAATTGGAGGAGTTCAACCAGCGGGAAAAACAATAATCGTAAATGCAAAAGATCTCGATGGTAATCCAATAGAAGGGGCTGAACTTAGATTATACAATATCACATCGGGAGTAGTATGGCTTAAAAACAAAACAACTGATTCAATTGGAAATGTTACTTTTACGGGTCTATGCAATGAGAGTATATATAATGTATCGGCTTATTACACAGTAAATGAAACTGAATTTTGGATTAATAACTTAACTGTTAATATCGATTTACCATTTCTTGAGAGAAAAATCTATCGCGTTTTTGACTGTAATTTGACTACGGCAAATATACTTGGAACCGATTACAATACTGGGTATAAATTATATGAGGTTTATATGAAAATTATGGATTCTTCTGGAGGTTACATAATTAGAAAACCCACAGATACAAATGGGTGGATTTCAGTAAAACTGCCAGCAGATACATATAACCTATCGACATTTTATCAAGGAGAATTAAGAATCTTTGAAATAAATAGTTCTGGTGTTCAAGGTGAAAATTTGCAGTTTTTATTAACAAATGAAACGAATTACAACGCTTCTTTACATTTAACTAATGAACCTACATCTCTTACAATTGAATCGACCAATTATACTAAAAAAAATCAGGGTTGGATTCATAGTGAAGAGATTTCCAGTCCGCCATATTATATTAAATTATATAGAAATGATACAATAAATATAACTGTCCATTATAAAAAACGTCAAACATCTGATCCTATTACTGCTGCACTGGCTACGTGGAACTTATCTTTTGGAGGAGAAATAAAAAATAGTAGTAATGCTTTAACATTTACTGAAATCGGTTCTACAGGAAATTATACATTTAAATTATACACTTCAAACTATGATACAGGATTATATTCCATAAAGGTCAATCTTTCAAAAAGAGGAGATAATGTTCAAGATGCTATTATATATATAGGATTTGAGATTTATAATCATACCTCTGTATTACAAAAGATCGACACGAGTTCTAACTTAAATGTTTATTGGAATCAAAATGTTACTCTGCTTTTAAATTACACTACAGTCTTACCCGAAATCGCTAATGTCTCACAGGCTACAGTAAATTATTCAGTTATCGGTCAAAACATAAATGGCACAATGGATGATGTTACTGGATCTCCAGGCAGATACTATTTAGAGTTTAATACTACCACACTGGCTGTTGGAACATATGACCTTTACATCTTTGCAAATAAGACATCTATTAATATGGCAACTAAGACTATTTCTTTCACGGTAAAAGAGATTCCAACTTCAATATCATGGGATATTGATAGTAATTTTGAAGTAACATCAACATTTCTCAAAATTGCAAAAGGAGAATCGACAACTATTATTGTTAATTACTCAGTTGATCCTACAGGGAAATATATTGGTATCAGTAATTGTACATCAGCACTTATAATAAATACTACAAATGTTCTAAAGGAAGACTTTCCATCTGATTTTATACTAGATGATCTTTTAAATGGACTGTATAGTCTCACAATTGACGCTAGCCAATTTTATGCTGGTGATTATGAAATCTCTCTTATCGGATATGACGAACATCATGAAGTTCAAATGCAGACTATTACTTTGAGAATACTGGACAGTTGGGCGACTACAGTTGATTTAATAAAACCACCATCGTTTTACCCATGGAGTAATAACGCGTCATTTGTAATTAATTATTATTGTACTGAGGATCCAAGGACAAATCGATTATTATCGGGAGCAGCAATAAACACACTTGGTATTTCTGTTAAAGTCGGTCAGGTATTCCAACCATTCATACAATTAGGGGTCGCAGATATAGGAGACAAATGGGGTTATTTTGATTTAGCATCAGATCCATTATACGGGCCAGGATATTACCAAATTTGGTTTAACACCTCTTATGTTAATGTATCTGAATCAACGGCGTATTATGTTTCTCCTACTTTACAAAAATCATTCTATAGTACTTATACATACAACCCATATGTATGGGTAAGACCCGCTTATACTATTTTAACTCCAACTTCTGATAAAGTGTCGATAGTTCCAGTTAAGCAAATAGATTTTTATTTAGATCAGAGTAGTGAAATTACTGTAATATACAATGTTTCTGATTCTATCAGTGATTTAAATGGACAATTAATTAATGGTGCAACGGTTACATTAGAAATAAGAAATGATACTCTAAGCAATGAATTAATTAAAACGGGTTCTTTCACAGTTATTGATGCAGTTCAAAATCCGGGCGAATATAAATATACTTTAAAAGCAGATTTATTAGGTAATTTTACTTTATCAATTACTGCTATTAAAGAGAATTATTCCGAAGGTATTGCTTCTATTGATTTTTCTGTTGGTACAAAGCCAATAAATTATACTTTAAGTGAAAACATACGAGGTACAGTATTCTTTACGCCACAAAATAAGGAAGTTTTAATTTCTATAAGTTTAAATGATATTGTCCATAGCACAACTCTAAGTGGTGCGACTATTGAAGTAGGTTTTGAAGGCCAATCTTATTTATTCCATGAGTCAAGTACTTCAGGAGTTTATGCAATTACCTTTAGTGACACGATGCTAGCAGGAGTAGAACCAGATAAAACATACACTGTACAAATAAAAGCCATTAAGACAAATTATACTACTGAAGAATTTACATTATCACTTGATATTGGCTTACCTGTAGATCCACTTTTAGGAATTCCGTATCTTTATTGGCTCATAATTGGAGTAACTGCATCTGTAGCTCTAGGAATTTATGGAACAACTAAATATATTAAATATAAAAGAATTCCCGAATTCATCAAGAAATTAAATAAGGTAAAGAAAACTATAAAATCCAAGAAATCAATATCAGAATCTTTAGCTACAGAAACGAAAATGGAGTATATGCTAGAATCATTAGGTGATAGATGGGAAAAATTAGGAATATCATTAGAAGAAATTCTTGGAATAAAAGTTAAAAAATTAGGTGAAATTAAAAAAGAATCTATAGAAGCTGAAGAAAAGCCACCAGAGCCTGAAAAAGAATATCCAGAGGTCGAGAAAGAACCATCGGAGCCTGAAATGGAATATCCAGAACCTGAGAGAGAACCACCTGAACCTGAAAGAGAACCATCCGAACCTGAAATGAAATATCCAGAAGTTGAGAAAGAACCACCGGAACCAGAAATGGAATATCCAGAACCGGAGATAGAACCACCAGAACCCGAAAGCTCACAAAAAGACA
>JAHLWE010000333.1 GCA_019058135.1 Promethearchaeota archaeon
AATTATTTTATAAGATTAGTAATGATAAATGGAAATAAGATTAGTATCAATGTAGATTCGCATAAAAAACATATAGACCCCATGATATATAGTAATTTCATCGAGCATTTAGGGGAGTGTATTCATAATGGATTATGGACATATGATCCAGTTAATGTTCCTTTAGTTGAGGGAAATCCATTTTTAATAGGAGTACGAAAAGATATATTAGAATCTGTTGAAGATTTAAAAGTTTCAGTCCTCAGAGCATTTGGAGGTTGCTACAGTGATGTATATCATTGGAAAGACGCTATAGGTCCAAGAGAATCTCGAAAAGTAGTAAAAAATAAGCAATGGGCAAGGTTCCCTATGAGTATATATAAGGGACTTGGTCCTAAAATTGAAAATCAATTTGGAACAGATGAATTTTGTCATTTTTGCGAAGCTATTGGGGCTGAACCATACTTAAATATAAATTATTCGACAGGCACACCTGAAGAAGCAGCCCAATGGGTTGAATATTGCAATGGGTCAATTAATACAGAATATGGGGCTTTAAGAGCAAAAAATGGAAGAGAAAAACCATATAATATTAAATTTTGTGGAATTGCTAATGAAATATGGGGGCGTCAAGAAGTAGGACGTGAAAGACATCCAGAAAAATATGCGAAAAGATACCTCTTGTTTGCAAAAGCAATGAGGGAAAAAGATTCGAATATTAAACTTGTTGCTGTCGGTTGGGTGAAATCGACGTGGAATCAAGCTGTTTTAGAAGGAATAGGTGAAGAATGGGTAGACTATTTGAGTGTGCATCAATATGTCCCATTACCATTAAAATTATCTACTATTGTGGGGAAAAAACGGAAAACAACAGAAGCATCTTATTATTCACTGATGACAGCAGCACGATTAATTGAGAAAGTTATAAATGACATATGGGAAGATATTACAACGATTTTAGGAAAAAATAGTCATGTACGTATAGCTTTTGATGAATGGGGTGTCTGGGAAAAAATGAGACAGATAATAAAAACAAATTATTACCTTCAAGATGGGCTTTGTACTAGTGATATGCTTTTAACCTTCCAGAGAATGTCGGATAAATGCCCAATGGCTAATTGGGCACAGATTATCAATTGTATAGGTACTATTCAAACAGATCTAGATGGTTTGATCTTGACTCCCTTTTATTTAGCGTTTAAACTTTTTGTTGATCATACATATAATAATTTAATAACTGGTTTGGACATTGAGTGTGAGACATTTGATTCTAATAAGTTTGGATGTATCCCGAAAACAAATAATGTTCCCTATATTGAATGTAATGCCACTATTAACAATGAAGGTGATAAGCTTTCGATAATGTTAATTAATAAACATTTTACGGATGATTTAAACGTCGAACTCGAAATAAATAGATTTATGCCTAAAGAGCAGGGAAATATTATTGAATTAAACAGCCAATCTCCATTTGATTATAATACAATAGAAAATCGTAATAAAATTAAACTAAAACAAAAGGAAATTAACAATATCAAACCTAGAATGATGTTTAAATTACCTGCACATTCAGTTATAGTTCTAAAACTAAATAAAAAATAAAAATAAAATTATCTATAAAACTTTTACTTGATTTATTCATTAAAAATTTTCTTTTAACCAATTTATAAGAGGTACAAACCCTTCTTCGGGAAAATCAGTGTGAGTTCCCCCTGATATTACAAAAAATTTTTTGTTATCGCCGGGAATTTCATCTAATAATTTCTGAGCCGATTCAACAGTAAAAATTTGATCTTGGTCGCCAACTCCAAGAATTATAGGAATCTTTAATTTCTCGGTCGTTTTTAAACTTTTTGCATCAAATATTTTAAATATTTTCATAAAGCGAAGTGTATATTTAAAATTGAATAGTGGATCATCTAATCCAGTCATACCATCACGTTTATATGATATAACTGGCTTACTTGGGGAAAAAATTGAACTAAATAGAATTTTTAACTTTTCTTTAGTCGACAATGGGGTATATACTCCAGGTTTAGCCTCTATTCCAGCACTCATAAGAATTAAACCATTAATATCTTCTAAGCAATGATTAACGGCAATGAGGGCTGATAAAACGCCCAAACTATGACCTAACAAGATAAGTATTGAAAATTTCTGTTTTAAAAAGGCTATTGTCTCAGTAAGATCCATAATTAATCTTTTTCTACTTGGATAATCACCTCTTTTTCCATCTGATAATCCATGTCCTCTCAAATCTAATCCAAATATGGTGTAGTCCAACATTGATAAGGTTTTACCAATCATTTCGTAGGGCCCACTATAAGCCGTTATACCATGTAGAATCACAATTGCCTTATTAGATTTTTTAGGAGGTTCCCATGCTCTTAAAAACAAAATTATATTATCTGATGTGGTGATTAAATAGTGTTTATCAGTAAAATCTTCTCGTAACTTTGATACTTGAATATCCATAATAAATACCTTCAGTATTTTAAAAAAGATAATTTTTCATTCATTAATTTTTATTATTATAATTCTAGAATTTTTCGATTAATAATCTTAATATAAAAATCTAAGAACTTTAGACATAATCCCAAGTTTCAATAAGTCATAACTTCTTTTATATTGCAATCAAGAAACTCATTAAAAAAGCTAGGATTGCGATAATTAAATCAAGAAATATGCGAAAAAATTTATTACTTTTAGATTCTGGGACGAGATCCTCATTTTTAAAATAAGTTTTAAAAATTTTAAATCCTAATGACAAACTTTTTTTAATTCTAGGAAGTTGCCAGATGAATATAATACAGCTGATAATTAATAAAGGAAGATAAAGATATAAAAATATGACAATAAATTCATTTCCTTGCAAGAAATTCCAAATTGTATGTATTGAAATTATATTATTTAATGAGTGTGCGAAAATCGCTGGCAATAACCATTTCTTTCTTAATAATATTAGGGAAAGAATTATTCCTATTATGAATGCTTCTAAAAACCAAATGAATGGAAACCAAAATGGATAAAATCTACTAAAAGGTTCAAAATAATATGTAAAATAACTTAATCCAAAATATAAAGATGAGATTATAACAGCCGACATTTTGTGAAAATGCTCACTCCCTCTTTTAGTAAGAAGACCTCTACAAATTGTTTCTTCAGAGATTGAAATAGAAATTTGAATAATAATTACAGATATTAAAAATAGAAAATAGTTATCCAATAATAAATAAGAATTTTGTGCATAAAGACTTAATGCTGAGGCTTGATATTCAA
>JAHLWE010000334.1 GCA_019058135.1 Promethearchaeota archaeon
ACTCTATACATTATGTATCCTGCAATTACACATAAAGTAGGTAGTAGGAGGAGTAGAATTCTACCTCTTAACACTGCATCCAAAATCAAAATTCGTAAGGGTGCCCAAGGAGCAGTAATAAGTAAATAGCCGGTAATAAACCATAGAATACCACCGATACCAAATCCACCACATCCTACCAATGTTATCTTATTAATAATCTTTTGGTGTTTTGATATCCGACCATAATACGCTAAAAATATCGCAAATGGGTAAAAAACTGTTAAAAGGATTGCTATCACCAAATTTATAACTCCAATAAAAAATAATAACCAATTCATAAACGTTAAGCCCATACAATTTCCAATATTAATCCATAACCAGTTCTTTTTATAGGCTTTCCAAAAGTTTTTAATTTTTTCTTTTACTCCCATTAAGGACACTTTTTATATTAAATTTTTTAGTCAGGATTTTTTGACCATTTTGAATATGTTCAACATTATTATAAAAATATTATTTATTCCTTCCTTTTCTAAGTGATTTAAACATCACCAAATAAAAAAAATCTTAGATTGGATATTCAATTTTCTTCTCAGTAATCTATTGATATTATTTATTTAGATAATTGTTTTATTTTGCCTCATTACTAATGCTTGATTCTTTTGAATTCTTTTTTCTTTTTTATCTAGATAAGTTCCAGCTAACACCCCTCCTATAAAAATTCCACTGACTCCTCCAAACGTCAAAGTAAAAGCAAACACGTCGTTTACTCCTAAGAAATACCATAGTAACAAACTAACAATGAAAGAATCAATACTTGTAATTATCACGAGGGTCCATCTATATTTATTCAAACTATATTACCTCCTTTTGGAAATTTTTTTTAAATCATGCAACATATTCCTCGTTCCTTGGCCTAGGATACTTAAAAATTGCCACTATCCACCATCCAAAGATCCAAAATAAGATTACCACATCATACATTAAAAGAGCAGTAAAAATATCTCTCCCGTTCCAAAAAACATCAGAGAAACTAAAATAAAGCCAATTATACACGCCTAGAATGACTCCGATAAAAATATAACCTCTTCTTGTATCGAGTTTCTTATACAAATCCTTAAACCGTTTTTTTAATTTCTCTATTATCAAATCTCACCAATTCATTGTTCCACAAGTGAAGTAGAAAATGATTTTATCAGTAAATATTAAAGTAAAGACAATATATAAGATAACTGTTTTATATTTAACTTTTTTTTTTTTTGGTTGTTGTGTTAATAGTAACATCTTCTTATCAATATAACAATAATTTGGGGTTTTTTTTATCACTAATTTCTTATTTTTTCCGATATTTTAGAATTAATAATAAAATTTAATGAAAAGAATATTTGGCTTTTTAATTAAATCTAAAAGGTTTTCCAGAACTTTTTTCTATTTTTATATTTTTTTACCCGCGGCAGTACGCCTCTTCACAATATAAGTCACGCCAATATTTAGTCCAACCCATTTCACAAAAGTAAGTAAATAAAGGAGTACATAAGAAACCCCAAATTGCTCCAACCGCCATATTCCATACGCCAAGAATTAATGCTGTTGTCCAACAAAAAAGGTGACCCTCCCACATACATCCCAATAATTCAAGACCTAGGGATACAAGCATACAAACAGTATATCCAGCCGTACAATAAGGATCTATTAAGATTGCAAAACAATCTTAATCACTTTTATTAATATCAGCAATTTTAAAGGAATATCATTCATAATATTTACTTATTCTTTTATGACCTTTGGAAACATATTTACCTTTAATCGTATCCTCATCTGTCTTATACGGAATTTTAATGGTAATACCAAGTTTTCTAAGTTCTTCTCTTACTCTTTTTACATCTTTTTCATCAGTCCAGTCATATGTATATACACAAATCACGTGTTTATCTTTTTCATATCCTATATTTGTTGACTTTGGTTTGGCTGCACTTACTTTTGCTTCTATCCCTAAAGAACCTTCTTCTGTAGCTAATTTTATTTTATTCCAAATTTTATCTACATTTTCTTTATTTAGAAAAATTAACCATTTGCCAGTTTTCAATTCACTTTTTTCCATCGTTTCTACCTTCCTTATTAGTCGTATGTGTATTCTTGATAGTTCTTCCCCCTTATAAATCGGGGAAAAAGCGAAAATCCAGTAATCTTTTGTATAATTAGAAGGCATTTTTTCCATAATCAATTTAAATTTTTCGCGTGCTAAATCGAAATAAGGACAAAATTCACAATCAGGACATGTTGACATATCTCTATCCTTATCATCACAAATATAATAATAAAATGCTGCCAAATCTCTCTCAGTAAGTTGGATTTGGTGTTCTTTATTTTCTTTTTTTGCACTATTTACTTTTTTGAAAGGGGGCATCTTAAAAATCCTCATAAATTTATAATTATTTTTCTATTATTTAACAATTAATAAAAGATTTATCAATATAAGTATTTCTGACGCAAAATTTTACGAGTCGTAAATTTCGGTTTGCAGTTTGCGATATACAAAATTTGATTGCGATATTTCAGCAGAGCAAAGGCTTTATTTCGTTTAAATTTCTTTTGAAAGCTTATCGGAACATTGGCGTTAAATGATCGGGAGATAAATTTAATTGGAGCAAATTATGCAAATTTAGTTAGAGCAACTGATAATAATGGAATAAAAAGAGAACATTTTAGTAATTTAGAATCTTTCATAAAAAATAATAAACCCGATATTGCAGTTGATTTCTCTACTGTAAAGGCTACGAAAAAAAATTGTTTATTCTTGGTTGAAAATGGAATAAAATGTATAATAGGAATAACAGGATTATTGGAAAAATTTTTGGAAGAATTTAAATCTTTGGTTATAAAAAACAAAGCTCCATCAATTATATCTTCCAATATGGCTACGGGAGTAAATATATTTTTCAAAATAGCTTCTATACTTGCTTTGTATTTAGAGGATTGGGACATTGAAATTATACACAATAACATGAGATCATTTATATCTACAACCCACTAAAAGATTATCAGGGATGCGTCCTGATGCTATTATTCAAGGTAATACTATATCAGTAAGATTTATAACTAAATTAAAAGAAGATCCAAATTTTAATAGATTAATTGAGAATACAATTGGTGAAATTGAGACTAATATTCAAAATCTTAACAAAGATATTCAAAAATATAATGGTGAACTAGAATTTATTATTAAAAGATTTATTAAGGAAAGAAAAGAAAAACTTTTACTTCGAGAAAAAATTTCTAAATCAATAGAAGTTCCAATAAAACGCCGTAAAAACTTTTCAGCATTAATCCCTATAAAAAGAAAAAAGATAATTGTTGAGCTTCCAGAACTTACTAAAAAAATCGAAGGATCAAATCCTTCTATTGCTGTTAAAGTCTATGAAAATATCTTATATGTATGTTATAATATGGGTCATGCAATGGAATTTAATCCTAATACTTTTGAGGGATTAGAAGAACCACAAATAAGAGATTTTTTTTTAGTAATGTTAAATGCATTTTATGAAAGTGCTGCTACAGGCGAGACGTTTAATAAACTAGGCGAAGGGAGGATTACGACGATGAGAGCGATTTAGATATCATTTTTTCAATTGCGGGAAATCCAGAGAAAGGTCAAGTATATCCAGATTTAGTTGAGAAGTTAAAGAATGGTATGAATATACAAGCGAAAATCGGAAGCAGTTACAATGTGATAAAAATTCAGAAAGACGATTTGAAAATAGATTTAGTTCTACGGACTGAAAATAAATTTCGAGAGCAAGTGCAACAATATAAACTCGAACAATTGTGAAATTTATTTATTTTTTATTTCGTAATTATATCCGATTCTTAGCTAAAACGATATCTTGTTAGCTCTCCTCAATGAATTTCTGCATTACTTTTCTTTTGTTTTATTTTTCTAATTTTTGAGTTCAAATGTTATTTAGATTTCATTTAAAATCTGTTTACAAACATGTTTAATTCCTATTACATTGATAAATAAATTCGATATTTAATGAACGACAAAAATCACCAAAAGTCCAAAACGAAAAATGGGGATAGGAGAATTCAGCTAATATCCTAGCATACACCTACATAAGTTCAACCTTAATTGTTGAATTTTCATATATTTTTCTATCAAAATATTTCATAAAAATAGAGGAGAAAATTACCAGGTATTGTTTAAAATGAGTGAAAACAAAAAAAAATTTCAATTAAATCCATCAGAACTAGAAGATTTATAATAATATATCCGTTATTGGATACGACTTTAAATTTTTATTTTGGGTGATATTTATTATTGTTTGGATTTTATCAGGAGCTTTAGCATGGATTTATGCAAAATTTTTTAAGATTCATAAAATAAAAGCAGGCTATTAATCCAATTCTTAAGGTCTAAAACGGTCCATTCTTTCTTTCGGGCAAAAATATTATTATAAAAGGTTTTAACATCCTTATTTTATTGAGTCCAGATAACGCAATTCTATTTGTAAGTAGAACAACAAAAAAGCTTAGTAATGCTGTTAAGAAATGGTTGGTAAAAGCATTAAATAGAAAGAGAGTTGAAGTAAAGGAAATAAAGACTATTTGGAAATATGCTAAATTATTGGAGAGTTATTGATACATGTCCCATCCTTAAGATCTTTTCTTGAAAGCAGAGTTCTAATTCCATTTATCTCAATTTTGTCTAGATTTGAATTTATTTAAGTAATAAATTACTATTCAAAATTTATAAAACATGTTTTTCTAACCAATCTACCAATTTCACATGAAGTGTTTTTATTTCCCCTACATTACCTACTACATCGTTTGCTCGATACGATATATTATAATCACCAAACTTATAACCAGAAAGATTGAAAGGTTCATAATAATCAGTCCAGTTAAAATTATTAATTTTATAGTTAATCATAGATATCCCAGATCCAAGCCCATCATCGGCGGATAATGTAAAAATTGTTGATTCATTCACGATATTAGTCATATTATATGGTATAAAAGATATTGATGAGGAGAAAAATGCCGATACAGAATATTGTAGTGATGTTGAGAAGGGTCCCAAAAGACAAACACCAATATGTGCAGCAACTTTCGGTTAAGGAATTGGCTTAGACACCAAATATGAAAATTAAAAAGAAAAACCAAAAAGAAAATATTTTAGAGATTGATAATCTTAAAGATTTTTTAACATTTTATAGTAATTTTTCACAGCAGGGTCGTTAGAATCGAAAACCTGAAAATACAATTCAGTATAAGGATTTTTCAAATAAAATAAATTTCTTTTCTTAGTGACGATATCTATTCTTTCTTGGTCATCAGTTGTCTCTGGAATATGTTCTTGTATATTTAATTTCATTAGGATAAACTTATCTATATAGGGATATGAATATACCCAAACATCCATATCTTGAATCATATTACCTTGAGCAGGAAAAGATAAGAGTGAAATTGCATTAGAACATTTTAGGATATCTTCAATCGAAAGTTTAGAATCAATTACACAATTAGTCAGTATGCCTGGTAAGATTTTATTTATTTCCTTTTCTTCTCCCTCGTATTCCTCCATGTATATTTCGTCCTCGTATTCCTCAGGAGTTATAAAACAAATTTCATTGGGAAGTTTATCAATCTCCATCTTAGTTTTTTCTTCGTTATATTTTGAACAATATTTCCTTTCAAATTCTGTAGATTCTACAAGATACAGATACAACAGCTCTTTATTTAATTTAAAGTGATTTTCTTCAATTTCATCTAAAAAATCAGATATGCTACCTATTAAATGACTATCATTGGTTGTTAAGACATTATTTTTAATACTACGACCATAATAAGCTTTAAACTCTTTTAATGGATAATAACCTAAATGGGTGTGATTGCATATACCTTTACAAAGTAATTTATCGGGACAATTAAAAGTGTTCATAAATTTCGAAGCGACTACGCCTTCTTCATTATCAATAAAAATTAAAGAACCCTTAAGA
>JAHLWE010000335.1 GCA_019058135.1 Promethearchaeota archaeon
AGATCGTTTAGAAAACTTAAATATACAGGAGTTTTGTATCCAGAAATTGAGAAGATAGCACATAAAATAAATTTTTTGAAACGGAGAAATAAAATAACAAGAGAAAAATGGAATAAACTTTTTAGAATATTAGAGCAATTTGAAAATTTAGTTATACCACTTGGAAGAAGTTATCATGGAAAAAAGGAACTCCATTTAACACAAGAAGGAATAACAGAATATACAAAGAAAGGCGGGGAAATATTTTTTAAGAATGTTTTACAAATACCTTTCGAGTTAAAGAATCTCTGTAAGGGAGAGAATGAGATCTTTTATGAAATTATTATTGAAAAAGAGGAGATTTGTAAAACAAAAATAGATTTTTTAAAATATATTGAAAAGGAAAAGAATTATTCTTATATTTCTGGAAGACAACTCTTCGATGATATTAGTATTATTTTATGGAAATACGAGAGATTAAAGAATCTTAAACCAAAACCAATGTTTAATGCTATTGGGGTTTTTACTAGAGATGAAGAATTAAGAATTGTATATCCTGGAATTAAAGATATTAAATTATATGGAGCGAATGATTTTCAAAAGGAAGTTATTGAAAGAGCTGAAACAATAGGATTCGATGAAAATGGAGAATTGACAAAATCGTTTTTTCGATTAATGCATTTAGGAAATCTACCGATGAATTTAAGGTTAATATTAGCTGGATATTCAGCTATTCATGGTTTTTTTTGGGCAATTTCAGATTATTTGGATATTTTCCCAAATTTGTATATTATAGGAATTGAGGGTTCAGGAAAGACCAATATTTTGAGAATATATCTAAACGATATGTGGGGTTCCGTTTTGCTGAAAGCAGATGATATAAGAACAGAGGCGAGGTTAACTAAGTTTTCCACAGGATATACCACAGGAATGAATATAGATGATATAGATAAATTAGGGGACGAAAAGTTAGCATTTATTAAGACCACATCAACAGAGAAAGGGTTAAGAAGAAGAATGAAGGTAGATCAGGGGATGATATCAGAGCAAATTTATTCTGCATATTGTGGGAGTGCGAATACAATTGAATTTATTGAGAATGATTCAGCTTTTCGTAAAAGAAGTTTAATATTTATTCTCAATAAGAAATTAGAGATAGACATAAAGGGAAAGAGATTTGAGAAAATAAAGAATCGAATCAGAAAGGGGAAAATATATGGGGTTTACCTCTTAAAGAAGGCGATGGAATTTATAGATAAATCAATAGAGGATGATTCTCTAGGATCTCATGATAAATTAATCAAAATCTTGGAGGGAAATAAAAATAAGATAAACCAATATTTAAGAAAGAATAGGATAATTCTAACAGATTATAGAAGGTTACAGGTTTATAATCTCATTTATATTGGTTTACAAATGTGGGACTATAATTTTAGATCAAATAAATTGAGATCAAATTTATTAGAGAGTGTATTAGATTTAAAGAAACCTATTTTCGCCAATATTATTTCAGATTTGGAAGAAACTGAGAGAAAATTATCGGTTGAATTTTTTGATCAGGTATATAATTTCTTTAAATTAAATTCACAGAGATTTTCGGATTTGACAGATAAGAAAGGTAGAATTTTATTACGAGCTAATTTTATTCAAGAATACGATGAATGGGCAAGACGCCATGGTTATGAAATAATTAATTCATTGCCAAATTTAGCAAGGATATTATCTGAAGTATTGGGAAGAGGAATAAAAAGTAAAACTTGTAGAGCAATAGGAATGAAAGAAACAATGCAAGCTGTTGTTTTTGATATAAAAGAAATTGAAAAAATTAAGGAAGACAAAATAATTGAAGATGTAAATTATTCAGGTTTTAGAGATACAAATGTTGATAGAATGGGATTTCTTATTGATTCCAAGAAACACGAGAAAGTTTTAAAGAGACTTGCGAATATGATTGCCGAAAATAATAATAAAGCTATTAATATAGAGGGAGCTGTAGAGATTTTAGAACTAGAAGATGATTTAATTGAGAAGGAGATATTAACAATTATTGAGGAATCAGTGAATGAAGGCAAGACTCTTTTTAAACCAGAAAAGGATTTAATTCAATTAACAAAAAAAGGAAGACATTTATTTGGATAAAATAAGATATTAGAAATAAATATTTTAAAAAATCATATTAAAAATCGTTTTGTCGGAACGATCTTTTCTTCCTGAGATAAATTATTCATAAATCATTAAAAAATTCCCACAAAAGAATTTTTTTAAAGGTCTGAAAATAAGGGAATTTAGGTTATCAAAATTAATCAAAAATAATTAACTTTGTTTAATTCTATTAAATATTTTCATCAAATATTGATACAATATGGGTGTAACCCTACATCCTCTATTCCGTCTGCCGTGAAGGCTTTCGGAACTGCTTTTTTAATGATATTATACCCTGCATTCACATCTGCATTAATAATTGTTCCATTTGAGGTTTTGAATAATCCCCTGCAAATTCTCTTTCCGGAGTATTTGGAATGTTTTCCTATTTTTTCAGCGTCCAGAAAACTACATTTGGAAGTATACCCCTCTCCGTCCATTTTAACATCGATCCCGATCAATTCCGATTTATATCGAATTTTTTGAATTAGCTCCAAAAAAGGGATATTCACAAAATTCTGGTTGTTCTTTTTCCCGATATTTATTTCCTGTTTCCATCCTTTATTATAGCCGATTATTATTGTGCCAATGTCATTTTCAATACAATACTCAATTACTTTTCTCGAAACTTTATGAAAGAAATCTCTTATTTTATTATTTCGCCTTAGAGTCAAATGCTTAATTTGTTTCGTCTCAAAATCATATCCTTGTTTATCTTTAATCGAAGATAACCGAGCCCTTTTTTTATTATAGAATTGATTCATAGACTTAACAACATTGCCTTTAATAATGAAGGGTTTTAACCCCACATTATTTACAATAGCTACAAGGTTATTAATTCCCAAATCAATTCCGATAATCCTATTTTTATTTAGATTTAAATTTTCTATTTTTTTTTCGTAAATAATCTCAACAATATATCTATTTCCCTTCGGAATTATTCTAGCTTGATGTAAATTATCTTTTATTCTCGTTTTAATCGGTTCGAGACCGCTCTTCTCAGGGAAATATAAATATCCATTTCTAATCTTACATTGTTGATTTGTAAAGATAACGATCGATTCTCCGTTTTTCTTTTTGTATCCTGGGATTTTCGGCCTTCTCTGAAATTTTGTGAAATCTTGTTTATATTCTTTTATTGCCCTAAAATAGGACTTCCAATTCATAATAATTAATTTGAGAATCTGCTGAGAGGTCTGGGCAGGTAAATTCCGATACGCTTCTTTATGCTTGAGTATGAGATCTAAATCATAGTAACTAAGAAAATTATTTAGTTTAAAGAAGTCTTGTCTATAATACCAATTTGCAAAATTATATAGATTCTTTGCCAAATGGCATAGTTTTGATAGTTCCGATGATTTCTTTATTTGTATTTGTTCAGTTAATCTCATTTTCTTCAATTAATTTAGTGATAATTCTTTTTTTCTTTTTGAATATAAATAGGTTTAATCTTATTTATAATTTCCTACATTACACAATATTCTAAATTCTAAATAATTCCTATTTTTATTACTTACTGTTATTCTTATGTAAAAACATTTTTTAAATTTAGATATATATAACCCTCAAAAAAATAAGAGATTTCATGATCACATAATCACATCCCAATAAAATATGATAGAGAGAGATATTTCTTAAGGAAATGTGATTTTTTAGTACGATCACAAATAATCACAACGATCACATATACTTTCCTAATAACTGATTATATTTATATTGATCTAATTAACCAAATTACAGAAATATAATAATCTCATTAATACAAATATATTTTATAATCTCGATTTTAAATTGTGTCTATTGTGATTCCTTGTGATCATATTCAAGATCACATTTTATTTAAATAAGACCGTACTTCTACTATATTTTGTCGGAAGAAAAAAGATTTGTGATTTTGTGATCATAAAAAATCATAAAAATATAGGTACTTTCCACTTTTTTTGATCCGATTTTTCCAATCTTATTTTTTTATCATTATATAGGGCTTCTTAGTAAAAATCAAATAAAGTTTGTCGGATGAATTTTTAATAATTTTAAGATCTTCCTGTTTCAATTGAAAGTTTAAATAATCTCTCTCTCATAATTCACAGATTTTTCTTCCCATCTCTAATTGAAGCATAATAGGTCTTATTAATATGAGTCTACGACAGATCGTAAAATCGAGGATCTTAAAGATCGGCGAAAACATATGTTACCACCTTAATATATGTGGGAAACTTCTAGCTTTTTTCATAGCTTTTTTCCCATTTTCTAGCTATTTTTCCCACAAAAATAAAGATAACTCCCAAAAAACTGAAAAACCTGCTTTAGAATGCAGTTTCTTAAAAAAATCAATTATTGTAAATTGTAATGTGAATTTGTCTGTTGTTAACTACGTTAATTTTTATATTAAATTAAATTATATTATAATTTAATTAAAAAAAGATAAAAATCTTAAAAATCTTGAAAATTCTGCAATTTTTAAATACATTATAACCATTTGCAATTGATAAATTCATAACTTTCTTAATTAACAATTAGATTACAATCTTTTTCAAGTTCAATTAAACATAAGTAGATGCTTTCTCTTTTGATTACAATAAATTTCAATTTTATCAGGATGAATTTTTTAGATTTTTTCTATAAAAATAAATTTAATCTTAAAAATATTCATTCAGATTAAGATTAGTGGGTTTTTTATAATCATAGGGGATTACAGCAATCTTGTTTAATTCATTATTCAAAACGATAAGATACATAAATACATTTCTATATCCCCTTCCAGCATTCTTTTTTATATTATGCCGAATTTCGGGCCATAAATCATCTATAGTTAGATATGATTTCGGTTTAATTTTTAGATTTTTAAGTGAGAAAATATAAAAATCATTACTGTTCAAGTCTTCAGCACAGAGATCTGGTTTTCTAGGTCTCCCATCCCAATCGGCATTACCGAAGATCTTTTTTATAGTTTTTTTACAGTCCCTCTCGAAGATCTTGCCTTTATGATGATTTATACTCCCTGTTACATAATCTCCGAACTGTGTCTTCTCCTTTTTCCCTTTGATTTTCTCGATTATTTTTCTGACATTTCTTTCCGACATATGATACTTTATTGCTATTTCTTTCCAGGATATTCCATCCTTGCGTTCATATAAAATTTCAAAAGCCTCTTCTTTTTTTCCCTCTTCCTTAAAGAATAATGTTTTCCTAGCTTTCTCCTCTGCTTCTTGTTCGATGTAACCCCAATCTATTTTTTCAAGCGATTTGATTATGTTTTGAACTTTTTCCTTTCTTTTTATATTTACTTTAGCGCCTTTTTTTTGTTGTTTTTGTTTATCTAAATAATCCAAATAAATATTGAAGATTTTATTGATATTATTTTTGTGTGCGTGGTAAATATCGGGAAATTGGTCGTACAACCAGCTTTTTAAATAATTAACCCCTTTATGTTTAAATTCTGAACCTTTCTCACGAATTAGCATTTCTACTATATCTTCAAATTCGTTGTTTTTCTCTTGATTCGTTTGATTTATCATTTCTTCAGTCATATAATAGGCGAGAGTGAGGATTCTGGGGATATATTTTTCATAGTCATAGTATAATTC
>JAHLWE010000336.1 GCA_019058135.1 Promethearchaeota archaeon
CTGAGGATGAAAGAAGGAAAGCTAATGCTATTAGAATGGTATTTTACATAATTTGATTACTTATATCTTTTGTCTTACCAACAATCTTCATCCCCGATTTTTCAGACCCAACTTATTTACCTGAGTTTCAAATTTTTGGAGTAATTGATGCGGTAATAATCATAATTTTTGGCTTACTTTTCTTAAAAATTAGTCCAAAGGAAAGGATTGAATTTCAACACGAATATAAAAAAGCACCTAGCTTACTTGAATCGGTAAAGACTTGTATTAAGAATAAGACGTTTATGACCTATATCCCCGCCGAAATAGCTGTGTGGTTTGTAATAGGGATGCAAACTATGATAGTACCGCTATACGGTAAATATGTTTTAAATATTGGAGAAGGAGAAACTATTTTTCTAGGTTTATTATTAGCCATAGCATTTATTTCATCAGCGTTTTTCATAAACATTCTGTGGAAACCCGTTGTTAAAAAGATTAGTCCTCGAAAAACTTGGTTAATTTCTGTAATCGTTTGGATATTAACACTTATTCCTTTAATGTATATAAACGATAAAATACAAGGTTTAATTGTGTTTTTTCTAATAGGAATAGGGTTAGCTGGCCCTATATTTCTTGGCGATCTAATTTTGGCCGATATTATCGATGAAGACGAAACGATTACAGGGACTCGTAGAGAAGCTGGTTATTACGGCGTAAAAGCCTTTTTCTTCAGGTTATCTACAGTTTTCGTCGTTCTCGCTATTAGTACTGTGTTTACGAACGCTGGATGGACTGTTTTTGAACCAGAAACTATAACTCAAGAAATTATTTTTGGGTTAAGGGCGTTGATGTTTATATTTCCAGCAATAGCAATGAGTCTTGGTTTAATTGCTGTTTATAAATACCCCTTGGATGGTGAAAAGCTAAAGAAAGTAAAGGAAAAACTTCAAGAACTTCACGCGGAAAAGCAATCAAGAGTTTAATAAATAACTTTCATTTTTATTTTTAATTTTATAATTTTTAATGGTTTTCTTTATCTTAACATTTCTCAGTTTAACACCCATTAAAAATGCACTTTTCAAAAATTATATAAATTGTATATCTAGCATATTTTTTAGAATATAAAAACGTTGATAATCACTTTTAAAAGGGACTTCCTTTATTTTTTCCATGAACTCATTATCATATGAGTGTTAGTCTCTATAATTCCCTCAATTAAATCAATTTTATTAGCAAAAATCTCATATAATTCCTCAGTAGAATCAACAATTAATTCTGCTAATACATCATAATCTCCAGTTAATGAAAAAACCTTTTGGACTTTTGGAATTTCTTTAAATTTTTCAACAACTTTAATTAAGGATTTATGTTCAATTTGACAGAAAATAAGTGCTGTAAGTGTCATGATTATTTTATAGATTTTATTATATATTCAATTTATGGATTTTATTAATAAAAAGTATTTTTATCTCTTTTATTCCGTTTAAATTCCTAAGTTTATTGTTGACTAAATGGTGAAATGATGAAATTGAATTTGTTTTTACGTTAATCCTTAGATCATATGTTCCAATTAATGAATCAACACCATAAATTCCATTAATTTTTAATAATTTAATAACTAACTTCTTTGAGGATACCTTATTTCTGCTTAATAATAAATAAGCATTTATTTTACTAGTTTTTTCATGAACATACCTAAGCATTATTGCAATTATTAATAAAAATAATACAATTACAAAAAATTCCATAGGAAAAAATTCATTTAGTAACAAAATTCCAAAAAATAGTCCGCCAATAGGTTCAATAATAGTTAAGATACAATTCCACTGGGGAAATGTAAGACTAAATGGATTCCACCCAACAGAAGCCCAAAAGATTAAGAAATGAGGGATTATTGTTGCACCTAATATCAAAAAAATAATTTCCCAGCGAAATAAAATTGAATTAATATCAACAAATTGATTAAAAAATTGATTTATTTCCTGTGTTAAGGCAGGAAAAATGGGAAATATTTGAATAATTAGCATAGAAGGAATCATTATTCCAATTCCTGTTAAAAAAGTTAATGAAATCTTTATAAAGAGCCGAGGCATTTTGTAAAATCTATTTTTATTTATTTCTAGTACTTCCTTTTTAGAATATGAGTCTCGATTTATTGCTATTTGGTAAAAAGTTAAACTAAGTCCAAATATAACAATATAAATTACTCCATCGAATGAAATTTCAGTGCCAAATAAAATAGATTCTTGGAATTTAACGAAAATAATCAAACTTATTGAAAATATTAAAATTATGATATACAAACTTTTAAAAATATCCAATTTTTCTGTTTTAACCCCATGTTCATAAAAAGCTATAATAATTATACTAATTGGAAATCCTACCATTACTAAAGATATTGTAGTCAATTTTAATGCAAGAAAATAGGAAATTAAATGTATTATTATTCCAAAAAATCCTATTATAGTAAAATAAAGGATGTTTTTCATTCGAAAAAATTCTTTATTTTTAGAAAAAATAAAATTGAAAAGAGTTTTTAGTGAAATTGGAGTATTTGAAGTAAGTTTATTATTAATTAGGACCAGAATTATTGCAATAATTAACAAAATAATTCCAGACACAAAAAATCTTAAAAAAACAACCATAAGAACTGAAACTTCATTAAATAAATCTAAAACAACAATGGGGATGAAACTCCACAGAAGATTTGCAATTATTATAAAGGAAATAGATTTGTTTTGCATAATTTTTATTCATATTTTTTAACATTTTTAAGATCTTTAGATATCGGACCTAAAGTTTTGAGAGTTTTAGTGAAATCCTTAATCGTATCGGCAAATTTTTGGCCTTCTCCTGCAGAAATACTTATTATTTTAACCCTATTATTATTTATTTTTAATTCTTCGAGCATTGAAATTATACTTTCATATCTATTTTCTGCTTTAATGAATCCTGTTTTATAATGGCAATCTTGGGGATGGCAACCGGCTATTAAAACGCCATCTGCACCATTGAATAAAGCTTCAAAAACTAAAGCGGGGTCAATCATAGCAGTACACATCACATGAATTGGCCTAGTATTGGTTGGATATTGAATTTTACTGGTCCCTGCTAAGTCTGCACCAAGATAAGAACACCAATTACAAAGAAATGTCACAATTAAAGGTGACTCTTTTCTTTTATCGGTTATGACTTTTAATTGTTTTATAATTTCTTCTTTAGTAAATCCTGGAACTGTCAACGCATTTTTTGGGCACATGGCTGCGCATGCTCCACAACCTACGCAATTAGCGTTAATAATAGTGAGTTTATCTCCCTTAATCTCAATGGCATTAAATCCACAGACATTCTCACATAAGCGACATAAATCGCATAAATCACGGTTATATCGAACAACTAATGGATCTAATTCTATTTCACCTTTAGTTAAAAGAGCAATTGTCTTGGAAGCAGTAGATTCTGCTTGACTAATACTATTCGGAATATCCTTGGGAAACTGAATTGCTCCTGCAATATAAATCCCTTTAACTGAGGAATCTGAAGGTCTAACTTTGAGATGACTTTCTAATAAAAATCCGTAAGTATCTGTTGAAATATTTAA
>JAHLWE010000337.1 GCA_019058135.1 Promethearchaeota archaeon
CCTCTGTAGCCATTGCGCTATCTATTATCATTTGAGGTAATGTTGGGTACATTCCTTCTAACATGTCCATGATTACATTATTAAGTACTTTTGTAATTATTGTTAAAACTCCTGTTATAGCTAATACTTTTAAAAGATCTGCATTAAAAGAACTCATTTCGATTGGATCCAAAAATGGCCTCCGGGCCCCAATCATAGAGTCACAGTTGATAAGTATATATCCCATATTCTTTTCTTTAATTTCATCTATTGCTTTTTTTGCCGGGGCATCCGAAATTATAATTGTAGGAATTCCTTTCGCCAATTCTCGTGCGGCTTGTGGACCCTTGAGAGCAGCATTTGGACTTGACATTATAATTAATTCAGGTTCAAATTCAAGTAATTTTTTCATAGTTTCTATACAATGTTCAGGGGGATGCATTTTAGCTCCAGATGTTACTTCTCTAACATTAATTTTGGTGCCTTCAGCTCTTTCGTCCATTAGAAATGCAAGAAGAAGTGATGAGCCTATCGTCCCATTCTTCAAAATTCCGATTTTTAATATTTTTTCTTCCGACATCTTATTTTGCACTTTTTAATCTGAAATTTAATTAAATTTAAATAAAGTTTGATTATTTAAAATTTTATATTTTTATATTAAATTAAAATTTATTTAAAGAGTTATTATTATATAATAAAATGAGTTATAGAAGTAAGTTTAAAAAAAGAATTCTATTATTAACTTTAATTTTAATATTCCCCATCTATAAAACTTTAGATGCTTTATTAAATAACGATACTATTGGTTTTTATTTATGGTTAATGTTCTTAATTATTTTTGGATTTTCTTTAATTATTATGTATATTGTATATTATAAAAAAAAAATAAATATTGCAAAAAAAAATATATATGTTTTTTGATTTATTTTTAATAAATATTTTTAGAATAGAGTAAGATGAATTTTATATAATGACACGTACAGATGATTTATTTGATGGAATTTGTGGTATAACATGTTCTATAATAGCATTATCCAGTTTAATTTATACACTAATACTTTATAGTTCTGGAACTCCTTTTAATTATATCCCAGCATTCATCTTTTGGGTTATAGCTTTAATGTGTACTTCTATATTTACATATGAGATTTGTATTAGTAAGAAAAAAAATGAGAAATAAAATTTAGAAAATATTGAAAAAATTTATTCAAATAGTTAATTAGCCAGACTGTTAAAATCAAATTTTACAGCATTATTTTCCATTCTATCCTCCAGTTAATCCTTCAATACTTAATATTGAAGTAAAATAAGTAAGTGAGAAAAATACAATTAAAATGATCATAAAAATTATGCATAGAATTATTAAAAGAGTTGCTAAAGAAATTTTTACTCCATCTCTTTGTTTAATTCTAGCCTCAGACATTATTGAGATGGAATAACCTATAGATTGGACGGTTATTGTAAAAAATAAGATTTCCAATGCAACTATTAATCCCAATACCAATATCGCTTCACTTATTAATTTAAATAGATTATAGATTACTTCATTAATTCCCTCAATACTCTGAAATAAATTATGGATAAAGAAACCAATACCCCACATAATAGTAAACCAAATGAAAATTGATCCTACTCCTAAGATCAATAATTGCCAGGCTAAGCTAACTGATATCGTATTTTTTAGTTGTTTTCGATAGTTTGGAAATTGTGGATCGCAATTAGAGCATATGTAATTACAAATTCTTGCAAAAAGTCCAATAAATGCATAGTAAGCAATAAAAGTAAAAATTAAAATGAATGGAATCAGAATTAATTCTGCAAGTGGCATAAATTTCAAAAAGAAATCATACTGCTCTTCATAATAAAGCAAATGAAAATTAATTTTACTAGCAATGTATAGAAGACATAAAAGCGTTAAAACAGTAAAAGTTCCACTTATAATTAGATTTAAAACTCTGAGATTAGATTTTTGTTCTCTGAAGAAAATTCTTTTTTGGACAGCTTTTGGAGCCATGAAAACATCCTCAAGAAAATTTGCTAAAGAGTATTTATTAGACTTCAAAGCCTTATCTTTTATTATCGAAATATTTTGTAATTCAAATAGCTCCGGTTGTTCATCACCTCTTTCAAGTCTTTTTCGAATAGAAATTTTTGCATCTAAAATTAAAAGAGTACTAATTCCAAGAAATGAAAAAATTAATATCATTATTATATAAACCTGAACTGATTCAGCCATTGAACCAGGGGAATTATATGCACGAGTGGCATCTGCTTGAACCATATCAAAATATGGTGAAATAATAGCGGATTTAAAGCCACTAGCCATTCTATTTAATTGTCCTTTATTATTTATTAATAGGGTATTTGATGACTCAGTACTAATGGTATAATCATGACCATCATTACCCCATCCGGGATATCCTGGATTTATTACTAACCATGCGCCATAAGCCCATAACTCAAATGAGTTTTCATCATAATGGGGATGACTTTGTGTATAATTTTTACATGAAAATGATAAAAAAATAGAATCAGTTGAATAACCCGAACGCAAGAAAGCCATATTAGAATCTTTATAAACATCACTTGCATACTCTGGTTTTACTGGTTCAATTTTCTCATTAACATCATAACAAACTATACTTCGAAAATTTGGTAAAGAGCTTAATAAATAATTAAATTCATTTAATCCCAATAAGTCAGTATTGTTTTTTCTATGTTCCCAAAGCCATTGATATTCTTTAGCGCGTTGTTGATTAGAAATTTGAGCTGCTGAAATCAATAAAATTTCATTAGCATATCCTGAGGTAGTTGCATCTTCAAATAGAGGAGTTGTTGCAAGCGGGCTTAGACAATGAGCCATGAAATACAAGCTATTTTGAAATCTCGTATTATTAAAGAAATTATATGCATTTAATCTATTTAGAGCATGTAAAAACTCAATTGAGTTAAGATAAGCAAATGCGAGATAACTTTGACCTTCATAGGATGCACCATCAGGTCGATTTTTTTCATATAAATATGTTAGAATGGATTCAGTTGCTATATCAATAAATTCTTTATTTTTTAAAATAAGACCCGCTAATCCCAAACCACCTGCATTAACAACACAATGATTATTTTCTGGATATAAATCTATATTAGATAAAGGTTGAGCATAGCTTTCTAAAAGATCTTCAATTAGAACTCTCTCAGGTGCAGAGATATTTTTATAGATAATATCATAAGC
>JAHLWE010000338.1 GCA_019058135.1 Promethearchaeota archaeon
CCTCCAAGCGAAGAGTTCTCAGATATATTAACCGTACCAAAACCTGAGGGACGGCGTAAATGTCCGAAGTGCGGGGAAGAACATACTGCGATGATTCATGAAAGCGTCGATAAGGGAGTGATCATTTTAGATTATCCTCGAATTTGGGGTAAGAAATACAAATGTGGAAAGTGTGGCTGTGAATGGCGCGAAAAGTAGTAAATTTCTAAATATTTTTTATTCATTTTCTTTTTTAGCAAAAATTCTTTAAGAACTACCTCTACGTAGGACTTTAATTTTCTTTTTTAAATCAATTATTTCATCTTTTAGTTTTCCAGATTCCTTTTCCGTCCGTGAATTTTCCATTTTAAGGATTTGAATGTTATCCAGATAACTATTCTGTTTAGCCTTTAATGCTTCTAATTCTTTCTCGAAATTAATTTTCAAATTTTCAATTTCAATATCTTTTTTTACAGATTCCTTTTGAGCTAATTCGAGTTTTTGTTCAACTCTTTTTACGATTTCTTCTTTTGCCATGCTTGATTTAGTGATTTCCACATTTTCTCTTTCTCGCTTAATAAGTTGCTCTTCAAATTCTTTAATTTTATCTTGCAATGATTTGGATTTTTCAAGTTGTTGATTCAAATGATTTATTTCCCCTTTAAGAAAATTAATTTCTTCATTTTTTTCTGCTATTTTTTCGTGAATTTTTTCTGTTTCTTTAACTTTTCCTGTTAATTCATTAATTTCTTCTTTTGCTTTACTGAGAGAGTTTTCTCTATCAAAAAGAGCTTTTTCTTTTTGTGTTATAATTTCATCTTTCTTATCAATAATAACTTTTAATTTGTCATACTTAGACTTTTGGATAGTATCTTTCTCAAGATATTGAATTTGTTGATGAAGTTCTTGAATTTGAGAATCTCGTTGTTTAATTTTTTCTTGAAATTCACTAATACCATGTTCTCCTAATTCAAATTCCTTAATTTTTGCTTCAAGTTGCTTGATTAGATTTTCCTTTTCATTTAATTGGCTAAATTTTACAGAAAACTCATTGATTTGTTTATCTTTTTCAATCAATAAATCATTTTGTTCCCCAACTTTTAAATCCAAGGAAATGATTTTTTCTCTTTGTTCTTTTAATTTTTTATTAATGTTATCTCTTTCTGCCGTTAATTTAGAAATAATTCCATCTTTTTCATTAATTTTTGACTCAAAATCGTTGGGGACTTCAGGTTTTTCAGCTTTAGAGGAACTTGAATCCAACTGTTCAATAAAATTTTTTAGCATTAAATTTTGTTCTTCTAATTGATTATTTTTTTTCAGTAAGAAATTAACTTGATCTTCTAAAGAAGACGGCATTTCTTCCTTGCTTTCTTTGCCTTCTTCTTCTTCTATCCAACCTAATGCGGATAGGGCATCTGAAAGTGAATCATCTTTTTCTTTTTTTTCATCATTCATAATTATTTTCTAAACGAAAGGGAGATATTTCATTCAATATTGAGTTTATCTATGTTAAAAATATAAAATGTTTATCTATATATCTTTTTCTTAAAATTCTAAGAATATATATAATAATGGAAAGGAAATATTAAAATAATATTCGATATTTTCGCAATATAGATCTATAAAAAATTTGAAGGAAAAAAATATAGTATCATGCAAATTCGTGCATTTACGGAGAAAGATACAGAAGAAATCACTAATCTAATGAAACAATTATGTTCAATAACAAATCAAGAATTTGACGAGGAACGTTGGAAGCACTCATTAATAGCGGAATTTAAGAAAGATGTTAAGAATGAAATGATAGTTGCGATTAACGAGACGGAAAACAAGGTCACAGGGATGGCTTTGATTTCTATTAGAAAAACAAATTTTGGATTTTTATTTGGAAATATTTCAAACTTAATAGTTGATCCAAGTTATAGAGGAGAAGGTTTAGGGGAAGAATTAATAAGATATTCGATTGATTTCTTTAAAAAGAACCATATTAACTCTGTAAGAATCATTGTTAAAAAGGAGTTAGATGAACGCGCAAGGAGTTTATTTACTAAATTTGGATTTAGTGAAATTTTTAAAGTTTTGGAATTAAAAATGTGATATTTAAATTTTTATCTTCTAAATTAGTATTTTAAAGCAATTCAATAATATTGCTTTAAAGGGGAAAGAGGATTAAGATATGATAAAAAAATACAAAAAAGGGCAATCAATTTTATTAGCTGGACCTTCTAAGGCCGCATTATTAAATGGAGAAGTTGAGATTTTTGGAAAAGTTATAAAGGTTAAAGACAAAAGAGAAAGAATAGATCTTTTAGAACCGAATAAAAAAGATCCTAATGTAATAATTATTACAACCGGTATAAGGTATCCTTTATTATTTTTGGAAGATTCTGAGATTGATATTTATGTGGCGAATGAAGACCTGATTATTGAATTGGAGGATAATTCGATTCCAGAAAGTTGGGCTAAAATTTCTAATAAAATTATTGAAGATATTAAAAAATCGATAAGTACTACCCCTGTAAAAATAATGGTATTAGGTCTTAGCAGCGGGAAAACGACAATTATTAAATATTTAGCCAATAAATTATTAGCAGAGGGTTTAAAGGGAGGATATTTAGATTCAGACTTAGGGCAACAGCAGATGTATATTCCCACAACGATTAATATTGGAATGATAGATTCACATATTTTATCAACTCAAGATTTTCTTTCTAAAGACACAAAATTTATTGGTTCTACGTTTCCAAAAGCTGACTTGAAATATATCTTACCACACTATTCTAAAGAATTAATCGAAGAATTTTGCAAGAAAAATAAAGAAATTCGATTTATTCTTATTGATACAGATGGCTGGATCAAGACAGAAACTGGAATACTTTATAAAAAATTTTTTACTTCTACGATTCAACCAGATTATGCTATCATATTTAAAAACAAGGAAGTAAAAGAGTTAGAGGAAATTGAGAAAGATATAAAAAAACTCAGTTCAAAACCAAAAATCTTTTTAATAGATGCTGAAAATAAATATTATTTTGAAAGAACTAAAGAAGATCGCCGGTTTCTAAGACAAAGGCAATTTGCCATGGTTTTTGAACAATTTCGCAAAATTACTGTCCCTTTTAATGAGATAATTCTGATTAAAGAGGAGTATGACTTGGAAAATGGTAAAATTATCGAAAAACAATTATATTTAGAAGAATTGGTAAAATTACCCTATCATTATGTAATTATTGCTTTAAAAACCGAAAATAATGAACTAATTAATATAGGACTTCTTTTTAACATAAATACTGAGAAACAATATTTTCTTTTGTATTCGGATTTTAATTATAAGGAGCAAATTAAAATTAAAAAGATCGTGGTAGGAAGTCTTAGGCTATCCGTCAAAGGGAATTATCAGGGGTATTTATATCTTTAAAGAAGTAAGTGATTCTATGTCTTTAATTTCTGAAATTTCATTATTGCTGATGTTGTTCGTAGGGATTTCTCCTAAGGTAAAAAAAATTTTTTATATTTGAAATATTTCGGGGAGAACAATTGAACTTAGATGATTCAGATTTAATTGAGTTGGGTAAATATTTTGGTGTAAATCTAATATCATTTAAATTACTGAGAGAATCACAAGATGATAAATATGCCGATAAAATCAGAAAAAGGGCATTAAAAAAACTGGAGAAATCAAAGGAGAATTATTTAATTGAGAAAGAAATGTTTTATGCTGGGGCTATTGATTTTATGGTGGAAGAAAATAATGGGCGTAAAAGATTTTTCATACTTGAGACGAATGGAGGCTCATCAAGAGGTCTTTCAATCATAACATCTAAACAACAAGGATTGTTATATGATGGATATTTACAAGCCATAAAAAATTCCTTAAAAAACAATAAAAGAGAAGATAATAAGCTCTTTATTTTAGTTGGCACGCCTATTGATGATGCGCTGCTTCATGAAAAGATTTTTCTATTAGAATATTTGAAAAAAAAAATATTAGAAATCGGATATAGCGTCAATATTTATACTGAATTAAATTTTAAAGGATTTTTTACTGAAGATGTGGCATTTTTTATCACAGATTATAAAAATATAGCCTTGAATATCTCATTTAAAGATAATTGGGTTATGTATAAAGATCAAAAAATAAATTTATTAGTCGGAGATGGAATTGCTCGTAGGATAAAAGAAGAAGATTTTAAGCGATTAATGAGAGAAGATTTTCGAAAAATTAATACAATTATTGTCAATCCGATTTTTTTAATTACAGATGATAAATCTTTAACTTATTTGGCTGAATATTTTGCTAAAAGTAAGTTAAAAAAATATCGAGTAAAATATCTGATGTTTAGTAAAGGAATGAATGAAGAGGATTTATTGAAAAAAATGGATTTTGTTGTTAAAAATTACAATACAAATTTTATTATCAAGCCAAGTGGTGGATCTGGTGGAGCAGGTATTATTCCTATTAGTTCTGACGAAGATCCCTCTAATTTTAAAAAGATTATTAAAAAAAGTAAAGATGAATTTTTCGGAAAATTTCTTAAAAATCGGGATCCATATCCCTACACAATTATGGAAATGGCAAATTTCTCCTTAATTAATTGGAGAAATGGAAATCACACTTTTGATATCAGAATTTATTTGAGTCAAAAAGAAGGAAAAATAATTCCAATTGGTGGTTTGGTTAGAATTGCGCGTAATTCTTATGGAGGAACATTGAATAAACAGGAGTTTGTGGTTAATTTAAGTGGTTATAATGGAAACATTGATGTAGATCGTGCATTAGCCATATCACCAAGAACAAGAGATATATTGAACCTCTCTGATGAGGATTTTGTTGATATGTTTTGTATTGGATGCGTACTTTTTAAAAGCATCACCGAAAATTATTATAAAATCATTAATTTTTCAGATTGGAGTAGGTTAATTGAATAAATTAGATTATTTTATTGATGCAAATATCTTAAAAAAGATTTTAAATCCAGAAGAGAGAAACAATTTATTAGAAGAAATTTATGAAATCTTCGACAATTTTAATAAAAATGATCTCATTGAACTTGTATTTCTAGAAATTTCAGATGGAAAAATACCTGTATTAACGATTA
>JAHLWE010000339.1 GCA_019058135.1 Promethearchaeota archaeon
ATTCCAAACCGACCATATAATGAAACCAATTGTTATTAAATGAACATTGATTCCAATTACAGCAAAATAAAATGTGAACGTTAGAAGAGCAAATTTTTGATACGCCGCAGTATTAACTATTTGACTTGTGCTATAGGCTGCTGCTTTTTTAATTGAATGCAGTGTTATATCATCTTTTTCTTTTTCATTCATAATTTATCGTTTTAAAAAGAATTTTTATTAATTGGAATAATGTGAACCTTATATTTAATCATTTATTTTTTAATTTTAAATATGTAAGAAGAAGAAGTGATTGAAATGCCTACAAACGAAGTTGAACCTAAACCTAAAATTAAGTTTTTCTTGAAAAACTTACGAACCCTTATTAAAATGAAGAGGGCTAGTAGAACTCGAATAGAAGAATTTGTAAAATCAAATAAGCAACTTAACGAACCTATTATGCCCTCTACTGAAGGTACGGGTGGCCCAATGGAAGAAGGAATGATTTATATTATGTTCAATTCTAATGAAGATACTTCAAAGGATATTTTTGATAATGTTTATCGATTTTTCTGGGTGAATGCCCCAGATTTAAGATTTTCTTTTTTAGACGCGTTTCTTGTTTCTAAAACTTTTAAACAAAAGCAATGGGAAAAATTTTCAAACCAACCAATGTTTAAAAACCTCTCAAAAACAAAATTCCACCAAGAGGTTGATTTAGTAGATTGTAAATTCGAATTTGATGGTACTTGGAAAAATGGTTATACTTTTTCTTTCCAAGACAAGCAAATAGATATTAAAGGAAATTTAGTTTTTGAAGCGTTGGACCCCAAGGGAATTCTTGTATACTATAACGATCACTTAGCAGTTACGCCTTCTATGGCTCAAAGGTTTTACGATATCTTTGCCATAAAAGTAACAGGCGAGATAGAAATACAAGGAAAAAAAATTAAAATCGATAACGGTAGGGGCATAATTGAACACGGTCTAGGAATATTTTCCAATTTTCATATTTACGATTGGAGATGGGCAAATTTACAGTTTACTGAAGGATCAGTTCATCTTTTTTATCATTCAATAGATTTACGTAAAGAGAATGAAGGTATATTTGAAGCTGGTGAAGGTGCTGCTGTTATGAATGGTAAATGGTATCATTTCCAACCTAACGATTTCAAATTACAGAATTAGATTATGGCGATGACGATAATATTCCAACCAAGGTTCCTGTAAAATGGGAAATAACAGCAGGAAAAGATGAATCCGGCAAGCCTTTACTAAATCTCATAGTAACAACTGAGTCTAAAATATCTTGGGCTGGTCAGATGGGAAGAGAAAATCATTTTATTACAAACTATGTACTTAGAGCAGAAGGGACGTGGAAAAATAATCCTATTAAAGGAATAGGAACGTTGGAGAATCAAATGCATAGAATTATAAAATAAATTCTAAAATTTTGGTTCTTCTTCTAATAAATCGTTTTAAATAAAAGCTGTAATGAAAAATAGAATAAAAAAATATTTTTTGTTTAATATCTTGTTCTTGAAGCCTGAATTCGTAGTTTTGCTTTAGTCTGTTCTTTATCGTCCTGTAAAATAACATACCGGATTTTGGAAGGAAGAACTAAAATGTTGTGGACAAAATATGACATATAAAGATATATAGAGTTTTTATAAGTTTATTATCAATTAGAAGAGCTGAGTTATATTTAATAAAAATTAGATATAATAATATTATATAAAAAATTATGTATTTTCCGAGATTTCTCATATTTTAAGATGATTAATAACTTGACGTCCAAAAAATCATTGACAACTGGTAAAATAAAGGTAAGTATCTTAAATCTTGGCGAATGTTCAAAATGTAGTCTAGCTCTCACCTCATTTTTACTTCATAAAAAAGAAAACGGGTTTAAAAATATTTCACAAACAAATAATCCTGAAGATTGCAATTGTTTATTAATTACTGGATGTTTATTGAAAATCCATAGAGAAAAACTTTTAGAAATTTGGCAGAGTATTAAGAAGAGTCATATTATCATATCTTTTGGAGATTGTGGAACCGAGAAGCAAAAGAGATTTAATGTTGAAAGTCAAAATTTAATAAATTTAACAATTGATTCAGAAGATCTATCTGAAGTAATTCCAATAGATTACATCATTGAAGGGTGTCCACCTCAACAGAAGGATATAAAAACAATATTTCAAGATATATTGGAACAAAATATTTAAGAGTCTAAATAGGAGCTCCACATGCCCTACAAGCCTTATCATTTCCTTTCATGGGCGCACCGCAAATTTTGCAAAAACTTAATGTAGGTTTTGTTTTTGGAGGTTTTAATTGAGTAATCGAAGTAATTTGAGAAGTTGTTGATCCAGCCGGAGACCAATATTTTGAGGGCTCTTTTTCTTTTTGAGGTTGTTGTTGTTTTTCTTCTATTTCTATTTCAGGCCCAAAAAAACCTCCAGGTCTTATCTTTTTCTTAATAGTTGGTGGAGGTGGGGGAGAAGGTACCAAATCTTCAAAAGCTTTTGACTTTTCACCATTTATAATTATAAGATCAGCCTTATTATCATCTGAAATTTCTGTTTCGGAAGATATTGAGACAAATTCTTCGGAACTTGAAGGAATCGGAGTTTTAACTGCTTCACTTCTTTTTTCCTCTAAAGTTTCAATATCTTCCTCAATAAGTTTTAATTGCTCAATGTATTTTTCAGTTAAAGATTCGACTTTTTTTTCCTCTAATTTTAATAGAGTACCACAACCAGCGCATCTAAAAATATGAATAAGACCAATATTTTTAAGTGCTGAATATTGGGCAGCACAACATTCATGATATGCAGTATTGCAATTAAAACATTTGAGAGGAGTATCATTTTTATCTAAACATATTGGACAAATGGGCATATTACATATTGTGCAAGTTAATTCTTCTCCAGGTTCTGGAGAAAGTAAATCACTAGCCAGTTTTTCATAAAATAGTTTATCTTCTGGTTGTATCTGTTTCTTAATTTCTCCAACAATAACATTTTGAATTTCTTTATTAATTGCAAGAACATTCATAATGTTCATAAAATAATCCGTAGAATCAGCATAAAACATCCCACCAGTAGTTTCCATTGTAATTATTTTAAGTTTTACATCATCTGCATAAAATTTTTTATCTCCTACTCTTACAATATCTATGAAAGTTGGAAGAATCTTTACTTTACTTATAAGATCAAATAAGGTTGTTGTCATTTCTTCAGGAATTTCACTTGGACTATCTGTAATTACAATAATACGATAATTTGCAACACCTTTTTTTGCTTTCTTTAGAATTTCAGATAAAGTTAGAAACATCCCATTCTCAAATAGGCTTGTTTTATTTCTATAATTCCAGTTTTCAGATAAAATATCAATTATCTCTCCGTAAGAGGTTTTATCCATTATTAACAAAGGCCTAGCATCTTCTTTAAATAACAGTAAATTAAATATTGTTAAAATATTGATTTGTTTCTTTTTTTCAATTAATTCTTTAATTCCTCTGAGAATTATCTTTTTTTTTAGGAAGTCTGTTGTAATATCAATGAAAATGAATACATCTTCTTTCTGGAGTTCAATCATGTTCTAGCCTACAAAATATCTCATACCAATTAAAAAAAATGTCTTATATTTTATAATAATACTTTTAATTAAAAAAAATTTTTAGGTTTTTGCAGAATTCTTTTAATAAATTTATTAAATCTTATTTATCTTCTCCGAAAAATTAAATTTATTGCCTTTCTAATCCCTTTATTAAAAATTTTTTTACCCATTTAGGTAAAATAAAGCCAATATAAAATTCTATCGAACTTGATATTAAAATTAATCTTGTAATTACTACAGTTATTGGAATTAATGAAATTGATGAGTCTAAAATCGCACCAATAGTGAATGAAAGAAATGCAGCTATGAGAAATTTCCCTTTCAATTTAATTTCTTTCTCCTCTGACTTTAGTGATTCTCGAGCAAATAATAAGCCACTTATTAATAATATAACAATAGTAAAGAATAATGTAAATGTGATAAAATCACCAAATTCTACATGAAATGGTCCTAGAAATATTCCAACTAATGTAGAGTCAATAAAGAGTAATGTAAAAAAAATTATTTCGAAAATTACAGTCCAAATAAGACATAATATAAGTATCAACTTTTGTCTTGCTTTATACAAAAAATCCGTAATTACTATTAACCAGCAAATAATAAAAAGCGGCATAAAAACATTTCCTATAATGAGATAGGCTTCTTCTGTTAGAATAGAACTAAAACCTAAAATCATTATAAAATTAATTGAATCAGGAATCCAAGGACTTGCTATTCCAATCCACGAAATACCGACAAGGATTAATTCTCTTCTCTTATATTCAAAATATTTAAATAAAATTCGTAATCCTACAAATATAGAAATAATGGCAAAAATCAAACTAAAACTTCCTTGAAATACTTCTAACAAATCAAGCGGGAGAGTATAGGGGACAATCATTTGTATTTAACCTCAATTCTTTACGATAATATAATTTACTTTAATCTAAATAATTTATATTTTCTCATTAGTATATATGTTAAATAATTTAAATTTATTTCTCAACCTTAACCTAAAATTTGCCAGTAGATAATATGAAAATACATGAGCGATTTTAATTTAAAAAAAAAATAAAAAAAAATTCCCTATCCTTTAAAATAATTTAGCACCTTCTTTAAACAGTTAAATGAAGTTTTAATTTTTTTAATGTCAGAAAAAATTGTAGCATTTTGGATTACAATATGTTTCAGGCCAACTTTAGCATACTCTTCGATTTTTCCAATAATTTCATCAGGAGTACCATATAGGAAGATATCTTCACACATTTTTTTTGGAATTTTCTCAATTGCCTCTAACGCTGTTTTTCGATCAATCCTAGTGGGTATAAAATCGAATAGACCTTTATAATTCTCACCTAGAGGGTGTGAAATACCATATTGTTCGAATTTTTCATGGGACATAACCAACCCAAGACATTTAATTAACGGAGTTTCAAGCATCTTTAGACAACCCTCATGATCCTCATCTAAAATTGCGTAACACCATAATGCTGGAGTAATATTATCTGGATTTTTACCTATCTTTTTTGCCGACGCCCGTATAATTTTTAGTCCTTTTTTATACGAATTGAGATCTAAATTTGCAGGTAACCATCCGTCTCCTAGTCTTCCAGTTAATTCAAGCATTTTGGGTCCGTGTGCTCCAATCCATATTGGAGGATATTCCCCATCTTTATAGGGACCTATTGCAAGAATTGCATCTTTTAGTTTCCAGAACTTTCCATCGAAATCTACTTTTCCATCATTTTCCCAAAGAAGTTTGATAATCTTAATCGCCTCTTCCAACCTACTCACGGGTTTATTCCATTCAATACCGTATGGGATGACGTTTTCACCTTCACCAGCTCCGATACCAAGAATTATTCTACCTTTAGAGATATGATCTAAAGTTAAAAAAGATTGTGCGAGTACAGCAGGGTGTCTCCTAAAAGTTTCAGTTACAGATGTTCCCAATTTTAGTTTTTCAGTATTCCAGGCTGCAACAGCAATCGTAGTATAAGCTTCATAGAAGAAATGGGGTGTTTTTTGAAAAGATGCCACGTTAATTAGATCCGGTGTAAAAATTGATTCGGGTATCCAACCCATCAAATGATCAGCCCACCATACAGAATCGTATCCTATTTCATCGAGTCGCTTTACAGTTTTAATGCCATTTTCAAAAGGCGGGAGAAATGTTCCCTCTGTTCCTATTTTTATATCATGACTATCCATTTTAATCGCTACTTATAATACTTTCAAATTATGATTTCTTTTTTTCTATAATATTCTAGAAAAATCTTGTAATTTATATAATTTAAGAAATCTAAATAAAACTACTCATAAACAAAAAATATAAAAATCTAAATCAAATATTTATACAAAATAACCTTTTCTATATAGTGTTTATTAATGATGAATAATAATGATAAAGATTTTCTAATTCAATTATTAAATGAAATAGAACTCTCGGATGGTAGTATTGACCTTTATTTGAAAATTATTGGGAGAACCCCCTTAACATGGGAAGAGATCGCCTTAATTATGAATACTACGAAGAAAGAACTGAATAAAAGCTTAATCGAAGAATTATTAAATAAAGGATTGTGTATTTCTAACTCAGAATCTTCTGAAGAAGATTTAATCTACTATTACGCTATACCCCCATATCGTGCATTTTTAACTTATTATGAAAAGTTTAATGCGAAATTAAATCAAATGTCAAATGATTTGCCTGATAAAATATCTAGCATTTTTCAAGAGATTAAAAAAGAGTCAGGTTTTTTACTAAATTTAAAAAATTATATTAAGAATTTTCAAGAAGCAAAAACCACAATTGTAGGAAATTTGAGTTTAATGAAAGCTGATTATGAAGATGGAGTTACCTTGATTCCTGAATTGAATCTATTATTAAATAATTCCGGAAAATTTTATGAGATGGTAGAGAATGTTTTTAATTTACATTATCAAAATTTTCTAAAGCAAGTGGAAAATATAAAACAAGAAATTATAGATAACCTCGAGGAATTTAATCTTAAAAAAAAAAAGGACGACATAAAAGCATTAATAAATAAAATTATTGATGAAAAAATTAAAGAACTTAAGGAAAGCTACAACGAAAAATTACCTGAAATTTTTAGAAAAAATTCAGAGAGCTTACAACAAAATATAACTGAAATTTCTTCCCAAGTTGAGAAGATTGAAAATGAGATTCGAATGAGTTTATTTGATTTAATGTACGAGTATGAACAAACTATTAACGATCAAGAAAAAACTTTTAATATAGTTTTAAAAAAAGAAGAAGAAAAATTTACTATTTTTGATGAATCTCTTAGCCAAAAAATATTTGAGTTATTAGCAAGTATTTTTAATTTCATATCTTCACCAATGCAATTAAATAATCAAGCATTTCAATTTCTACTTGAAAAAACAAAACAGATACCAATTAAAATCGTAGAAAAAATTAAAAAAATAGAAATTCCACTTTCAACCCATGAAATTCATGAAAAAAAAGAACCGGGAGGTGAAGAGATCGATAAAATTTCATTGTTTATAAAAGAGAAGGAAAAACTTATTAAAGATACTGATAAAAAGGAAGAAAAATTACCATTAAAATCTATTAAAGATGAAATTCTTAAAAGTGGAGTTCTAAAGGGAGAAATGACCGAGATTGGCTCTCGATTTATCGAAATTTTAGAAGAATTAGATAGTAAAAATGGAAATGAAATTTCAAAACATTTAGAAGAATTAAATGATTATATTCTTGAAAATAAAGGTTTCTCTGTAGTTTTAAATGATATACGCCGTTGGATTACAGATCTTAAAGGTAAAGGAAAACTTGATATAAATTTAAAAAAAATTTTAGTAAGTCGAATGAAATCTTGGATTGAAAGATTGGCAAAATAAATCAGAATTATTTAAAATTTTGCCCATATCTCAAGAACGTGAGAATGATGATGATATTAGGCTTGGTTGGATTAATGTTGACGTGTTCAAGGGAATCTAAGTAATCCGTCCATTTCTTTTTCCTAAGCTGTCTTTTAATAAGTCTCCTGAGCCAAATAATGAAAAAAGCTAAATTAAAACATCCAAAAATTACTAAAATTATGATGATCCAATTCAATTTATCATTCCATATCTTGATAATATTTATTTAAATTTTTCCTTGACTTAAAAAATAAAGATTAGCTATTTAGTTTAATCATTCAGGTTTGAAGTTTGATTCTCATGAATAAAAAATGATTTTGCAAAATAGCAAAAATTACATGAAATTAAACAATTTTCTCGTTTTATCAACTGTACCGGAATCAAATTTCTTAAATAAGGCATAAGCAGCAATTGGCACGACACATCCACAATTGTCACATAAAAGTGGTGAATTTCCCATGACACAAAACTTTTG
>JAHLWE010000340.1 GCA_019058135.1 Promethearchaeota archaeon
AAAATATATTTTTTTTAAGTTTTAACGAGTTTAATTGTTATTTTAATTAGTTTGAGAGTTATTTTTAAAGATTCGAATATCTTGGATGACTTTTTTAATCGTTTTTAATAATTTTTCACTCCTATCATTATCAAGATCGAAAATTTTTACATCTCGATCTTTAATTTTCCAAAATTTAATCTCAAAATCTCTGGATAATTCCCACTCAGCAGTTTTCGCAAATAATTCGGTGTCCATTTCATATGGAAAAGGTATATTTTTTACTTTATTTTTGAATTTATCTAAATCTAACGGTTCTAAATTACGTACATAAATGATCACAATTTTATGACTAGAATTTTTTAACGCAGACCTAACAGCGTATTTATGAAATCCAACCCCTGAAAATTCAAGTATAATATCTTTTGAAGATTGAGCTGCCTTAAGAAAATGATAATATGCAAGATAATCTCCTGCTATAGTTAAATCGCCGTATTTTTTACGATAATAATCAATGGACTTAAATTGTATGTTAAGTTCTTTGGATAAAATAGAAGCGGCAGTTGTTTTTCCTGCATTGATATTCCCAATAATTAAAATTTTCACTTATTTACCTCTAAAATTTCTATTTATTTTATTTTTTTAGATTTTTAAGACATATAGCATTTTTAAAACATCAGACATATTGCGCTCCACGCCGTTTTTAACCCTACTTTTGAATATTTTTTTAATCTTGGAAATGTTTTTAGATCTTTATTTTGTATGACGTCATCAATGAATTTTATACATAAGATTCGAACATCATGTTCCATATTTTTAAGTATAATTTCAACTTTTTCACTAAAATCTTTGATATCTTTTTTAGTTGGATTTTTCTTGTTAAGTAATGTTTTAATTACATTAAGTGCATAATTTCTTGCTTGTAATTCTATACTTATATCAATTTTTTTTTCCATAACTTGTTGTTCCTTTAATTTATGACAATATTCCACATAATTATAGGGATTATTCACATATTCAAATATACTAAAGCCTCCTCCAATATAATCAAATGTTTCTAAAGAAATATTATTTCCATTTAGATATAGATAATTTAAATGAGTAAGGTTTTCAAGTCCTTTAATTTCAGAAATTTGATTATTCGCAAGATTTAACAATATTAATTTATTAAGATTTTCAAGACCTTTAATTTCAGAAATTTGATTAAAGCACAAATCTAAATGGACTAAATTTTTAAGGTTCTCAAGGCCTTTAATCTCTGTAATATTATTGTTTCTAAGATTTAATCTTTGCAAATTTGTAAGATTTTCAAGTCCTTTAATCTCTGTAATTTCATTAATTTCTTTATTGTTTAGATTTAAAGCAAGTCCTTTTGTTAATTTATACTTTTTGCCTTTGTATTGGACATAATTTTCCAAATAATAGCGCCCCATTATTGATTTAATTTAGATATTTAAGTTTAAAAATTTAAATCTTTTTACGTAATTATTCTTTAAATTTTATTGGAATATTATATTTTTATAAATTTATTTGAAATTCCTTGAAATTAAAACACCTTTTAGAAATCGTATGAATAATAATCCTCTTGGACAATTTTACACAAATCCTGATATAGTTGATTTGATTTTAAGTATAACTGTAACTACTAAAAAACAAAATATTTTAGACCCAGGATGTGGTCATGGGATTTTTTTACAGAGGGCGTATTCTCGGTTAATTTATATTAATAATAGTAAAAATAATCAAAAAGAAATTTTGAATAACATTTGGGGCATTGATATATCTCCTTCTTTTAAATTATTAGACAATAGAAATTATTTTAGAAACATCTTAAAAGTGGATTTTTTTAAAATTAAGCCAAATCTCCTATTAAAAAAGGAATATTTTTGTCATTTAAAAGACTTAGCGCATTTTGATAAAAAAATTGGAATGCCTAAATTTGATATTATTGTAGCAAATCCACCTTTTACACGTCAAGAGCGAATAGATGATTCAATGGGTAAAAATTATAAAGAAAAATTGATCAAACAAATTGAGGAGGAGTTAAATCATACTATTTCATTGAGTAAGCGAACCAGTCTATATGCTTATTTTATTTATCATAGCAGCATTTTTTTAAAGGATAATGGTGTTATGGGTTATATTACGCCTAATTTATGGCTCAGTGTTGATTATGGGACGCATTTGCAGGAATTTTTATTAAAAAATTTCAAAATAAAGGCAATTGTTGGCTCGAAGGTGGAACGATTTTTTGAGTTTGCAGAAGTTGATACGATAATTATCATATTGGAGAAGTGTTCCAATGAATCGGAGCGTTTGAATAATGTTGTGAAATTTATACAGTTGCGGGACAAATTAGTAAATATTTTAGATAAATTTACAAATATTACAAAGCGTGAAGATTTGGATGAAAATGAGCGTTGGCAAATGAATGATGCATTTTGGAATTATATCAATGATTTGAATAACTATACGATTGATAGGGAATATGATATTAGAATATTCCCAATTGCACAGCAAGATCTCTGGAATCATGGTTATGATAAAAAAGTAAGTAAATATGTGGGTTCAAGGTGGGATATATTTCTACGAGCACCTGATATTTATTTTGCTTTATTAGAAAAGGGAAAAGATCTTTGGGTTCCGTTAAAAGAGATCGGCACATTTCGGCGGGGTTTTACAACTGGAGCCAATCAATTTTTCTATATTCCAGCGCCAGGTAATAAGAACAAGAATTTTTACACTGAGAAAGACCCTAACACAATGGATTTATTATTGTATGATTCAAAGTCAAATCAGTTGAGATTTAGTATAGAAAAGGAGTATTGGATGCATAAGAAGTCAATTAATTGGGTTCCAAATTATTTAATTAAAAGTCCAAGAGAAAGTGATTTTGTTAAAATTAAACTGGAGTCGTTAAATCAAGTTGTCCTTATAATTCACGATAATAAGCAAAATTTAAAGAAGGGAATCTTGAATTATATTAAATGGGGTGAATCTCAAGGCTTCCATAATCGTAGAACAATGAAAAATCGACAACGTTGGTATGATTTAGGGGTTCGAGAGCCATATCAAATTCTATTTCCAAAGCGGATGGGGGAGAAGTTCTATGTTTATTTTAATAATGAGGAGGTCTATAGCGACCAAACGTTATATGAGATTGCAATAGATACCAAGCGAGCGATGGTTATTACACTTTCTTTTTTGAATTCGACTTTAGGGCGGCTTTTTTATGAACTCGCCGGCTATGAACTTACGGGTTCGGTAACAGTAGCGGAACTCAGCGAATTTCTGGCAGAACGCTTATTGACAATTAATCCGGATAAAATTTCAAATGAAGATTGCAAAAAATTAAAAGAGATATTTAAAAAGTTGTGTATAACACCTATTGATACGATATATAATGAAATTGGAGCAAAAAAGCCTGAAACAGTTTCTTTAAATGAAATTAAGCCCTTACGATATAAATTAGATAATTTTTTTTATGATTTCTTGAATTTAAGCAATCAACAAAAAGTAAACACATATAAAGCAGTAGTAGATTTATTGAACTCCCGAATTATTAAATCCAAAAGCGTAAAAATTAGAGATAAATCTTAAATTTTTATGAATTGTTCGTGATATTATTTCAAATTTTAACGATGCAAAACATTTATTTCCTTGTAATTTATGATATTTAATAGCGTAATTATAAAAATTATAATGAGGTAATTAAGATTCGAGTGCGTGCTTGTTTAAAGTGTAAACAGTACGTACTAATTCATCCAGATAATTTCATAAGTTTGCAGATAGTAAATAAGTTTGAGAAGGACCACGCAAGACATACGATTGTGACAATGGAGTTAAGTGAGGTTAGGGATTTTTATACAAATGTTGAAAAAATTAAAAATAAATCACCAGTGAAAGTATCTGGGGATTGATAAAATAAGACTTATTCTTTAGGTTTCAATTTATAATTACTTTTTTTAAAAATAAAAAAAAAGAATAAAGGAAAATAACTATTTTGTGGCTTTAATAAGGTTTAGGAATTTTTC
>JAHLWE010000341.1 GCA_019058135.1 Promethearchaeota archaeon
AAGTTAAAAATTGACACTAATCATCAACATTCAGATCAACCATTAAATAATCCACTAAGCTCTTTTGGAGAATCACCTTTTGATATTGTGAACCTCTTTCAAGATTCCGATTTTAACGATAGCATAACTTGGTGGAATTATACTAGTAGTAATAATATAACTTCAAATTGGGATTCTAGTAATAAATGTGTAAAATTTAACCATTCAAGCGACCCTCCTACAAATACATTCATAAACAATTCTCAAATACAGAGTGCCCTCTATGCTAGTACTGAGAATTATACTACATATCTTTTATATGCTGATAACACTACTGGACAAATCAAGAATGGAAAACATTTAGATGTGATTTTTTCTGATGATTTAGATAATGGAGATAATATAACTTTAAAAATAAAGGACGCAACTTCATCAGCAAACATCATGGTTTATGATTATCAGGCTGAAACTCCCGTTGGAGGTTATGGTCAAGTAAGTTATAATGGATCTGATTTAACATATATTAATATAACTCTTAGTGGACTCGCTTCGACTCAAAATTCTTTTAATATTTTGTTTAGTATTCCTGAACCTCAATCTAATAAGGTAAATTTAGATTTAGTTACCGCATATACAAACGCTACTTTACCAAAAAATTTTACACAGGAAGCCTATGTTAATCAATCCGTTTCAATTGAAAATTTATATAATCTAACATATTTCTTAAATTTTACAACAAATGTATCTGTGTTTGAAGGTATTGATAATACGACCTTATCCGTTAGCATTAATAATTCCAATGTTTGGTCATATCAAATTACCTCAACCTTCCCTCCAACCAAATTCTCAATAGAAATACCAGATGATATAAAATCAGGCGGAAATTACTTAATAAGTTTTGAAATAAAACTAAGTGTAAATACTATTAATGAGTCAGAATTTATTGCATGCATCGACGATGCATACTTTTTAATGACCCCACTTAATAACTTGTTAAAAAATTCTAATTTTGATACTAATGATTGTTGGCACAATTATACATTAGGAGGAAATTATCAATCAAGATATAACTCTTCTAAGAAACTTTTTGATTTTTCATCATACCAAGCTGGAATTGCTTTAATAGGTGGATGGACTGCATTAAATCAAACATTTCTTAAAAATAATTCAAAACCTGAGTATCAATTAGCTTTAAATTATTTAATTTTAAACAAGACCGGAGTAAAAAATTTAGATTTAGAAATTTTTTTAAATACTTCTTCAATAAGTAATGAGAGTATTCTAGAAACTTCAAATTTTTGGGTTGAACTGAGATTAAATATTTCTAAATATCTTCTAACAAATCAATCTTATGAGATTTCTTTCAAATTTCGCATTATAGCTGATGATACAAAGGATCTTTTGAATTGGACTGCAAAATTAGATAATATTTACATCTATCCTTTATGGGAAAGTCAACTTAATACGGTTCAAGATCCTAAGACAGAATTATTTCCTGGTGAAGATACAGATATGAATATATATTATAATACTTCGATTAGGGGTCATCCAATAAAGGATGCAAAAGTATTTATTTATGATAATGACACTAAACATGAATGGGGATTAGATTTTTCATCAAGTAAAAAATATCTGATAAATAACAAAAATAATGGAACATATATACTTACTATCGGTACCCTTGGTATTGATGTAGGAATTTATAACCTCAGTATAATATTTATTCGACCTAACTTTCCAGACAAATATTATTTCAATCAATTGAATATTACTGGAATATCTACTAATTTTACAATAGTGAAAGGAGCGTATTTCAATGAGACATATAATACTTGGTTAATTTATGAAAATAATACGCCTTACGTGGATGATAATACAAAATTTATTAAATTATATATTTGTGATAATATTAGTTTAGACCCCTTGCAGGATGCGTTTATTGAAGCAAAATTAGCAGATAATTCATTATATTGGACAGAAATATATAAAACAACTGGAAATTACGAGGATCAAGGATATTATAAAATTTTTTTGGATACTACAAATATCGGGGTCATTAATGAATATTTAAACCTAAATTTGACTATAAAAATTTCAATCCAAACTTACAAACCCATCTTTTTTAATGTCTCTACACTAGTTAATAGTCTCCTAACAGAACTTATATTAGATGAAATTGACCCAATATTTGAGGGTTCCAGATCATCTCTTTCATTATTTTTTAAGGATCTTTTCCATGATAGCGGTATTGATAATGCAAATGTTACATGGCAAATTCTCGAAAGACCTGAATTTCATGGACAATTAGATTTTGTGTTCTATGGAGTTTATCGAGAAGAAATTGATATAAGGACTTTAATTGGAGGGAATTATACTTTACAAATAAAAGGTGAAAAAACAAATTATGACACTTCCATTATCACCGAAAACATAGAAGTTATTTCAAAAAAGACTGTATTAATCACAATAACTTCTTTACCCCAGAATATAATTGAAGGAAATACTTTTTCTATACAATTTAATTTTTCTCTAGCTGAAATTAATGAACCTTTACGAGATGCTACAATAAATTTTAGAATTTTTTACTGGAACTCTTCTATAGAAGAAGTTTATGCAAAATATACTAATGGATTCGGTTTAGTTAACATTAATATTTATGCACCTATTAATGAAAGAAAAATTACAATAAATGCTTCTTATAGTGAGGCTTTAGATATTAATACTAATTTTCTTTTAACTGACATTTCAATCCTACCGAAAAATGAAATCAATATAACCTTACTTAATACAGAATTTTCAAAAATATTAGTTGGTGAATCAAATATTGAATTAATTGCTAAAGCGATTTATATAAATAATGAATCAGCTGCTGCAAATCTTGAACTTATATTTCAAATAGGCACTTCCGTAGTGACTGCATTTACAGATGATGAAGGGATCGCTACTACGATAATAAAACTTCCAATTGAAGGGGACTATAAAATTAATATAACTTTTGTAGGATCTAATACTATAAGTGGTATTTCTGTTTCACCAGTTTCGATAGAAATTATATCACCAACAACCATTTTTAGTAGAAATTTAACTATTTTATTAATTTCATTAGGAATTGTTGCGATTATATTAATTATATCTTTTTTTATTGTTAAAAAGGTAATTATCAATCCTAAAATACGAGATAAAAAAGCTAATTATTTAGAAATAATGCAAAAATTTGACGATATAAAAAATATAATATTACTTTTAATCATAAAAAAAGATAGTGGATTAGACATATATTCAAAAACATTAACTGAAGTACCCATTCATCCATCATTAATAAGCGGATTTTTGCAAGCTATTACTTCATTTGGAAAAAAGCTGGTCCCTTCGCGAAAATTTGAACAAGAAATTCAACTTGAGATATTAACGTTTCAAAATTTTATTATTATTATGGAGGAGGGAAATATTATTCGAACGGCATTAATATTAAGGGAGCTACCTTCTCAGAGAATTAAAAAAGCAGTAGATCAACTTACTTTTAATACAGAAGAAATTTTAGGAGATAAAATTAAAAATTCAACCTCTAACGTACTATATGAAGAGGATGTTGGGGGATTGATCGAAAAACATCTCGAAATTTCACTTATATTACCTCACGAAATTGATTTGGAAAAATCTAAAGAATGCATTTTAAATAAATGGGAAAGAAATGTGATTGATTATATTAATTCTATTGAATTTCAAGGAAGAATATATCTAGATACAACAATTGAAAAACTTAGATGGTATTATAAGGAAAAAGAATTTGATTTAGCGCAAGCTATCTTGAATTTGAAATCCTTGGGAATTTTAAAGCCAGTGCCTTATGAATTCTCTCCTTTATCTTTAGAATAAAATGATTAAAAAAAAATTATATTTTATCATAAGAAAAATGAACTTGAAATAGCACAGGCAGTTATAAATTTAAGAAAGCTGGAGATTTTAAAACCTTGTGAATTCTTTCCAGAATCTTTCTGAATAAATTGAAAATCTTATCGATAAAATAAAGTTAAAAATAATTATAAACATCTTATATGCAAAAAACTTTGGAAAAAAATAAGGTCTTTAAGATAACAAGAGACGCGACCTACAAATTATGTATATTTGGAAATGGTGGTGTTGGGAAAACTACTTTAGTCCGAAGATACGTAAGTGGTATGTTTGAAGTAGATACTAAAATGACTATTGGGCTTGATATTGCTTTAAAAGATCTAGATATAGAAGGTAAGAAAATTTTACTTCAGATATGGGACTTCGCTGGCGAGGAACGATTCAGATTTATTTTTCCTGGTTATGCAGTAGGGGCTTCTGCTGGTATATTTATGTATGATATTACAAATGTTAATAGTCTAAATAATATAGATGAATGGTTAGATGTATTTTACCAAGGTTCTATTGATAATGAAAAAACCCCCCCCATACTTCTGATTGGAGGAAAGTTAGATCTTGAGCAAAACCGAGCAGTTTACTTAGTAGATGTGAGAAAAATATCAAGTGCTCGCAACTTATATGGAC
>JAHLWE010000342.1 GCA_019058135.1 Promethearchaeota archaeon
GTATAATTCCTTCAGAAGGAAACAAAAAATTAGCAGACATATTGGGTGTCGATTTAGATGAATATAATTTCATAAAAACCAAACCGTTCTTTTCAATGGAAACCAGTAAAGAAGGGATCTTCACTTGTGGTTGTTCCCATGAACCTATGGATATTCCACGCTCTGTTGCTGAAGCTAGTTCTGCGGCAGCAAGAGTTGCAGAAATTGCTAAAGGGAGGTAAAAAAAATGTCAATAAACAAGGAAAGTGAAGATGAACCAATCAGAATTGGAGTTTTTGTTTGTCATTGTGGTACAAACATTGGCGGTGTATTAGATTGTGAGGAATTAGCTGAGTATGCTGCCACTTTGCCAAATGTGGTATTTAGCGATCACAATTTATATACCTGCGCAGAAATTGGATTAACAACTATAAAAGAAGCGATTGAAGAGCATAATTTAAATCGAGTCATTGTTTGTTCTTGTACTCCTAGAACTCACGAACCACTATTTCGAAGTATCTGTGAGGAAGCAGGCCTAAATAAGTATCTCTTCAGTTTTGTAAATATAAGAGAACAATGCAGTTGGGTCCATATGAAGAAACCTGAGGATGCATTTGAAAAAGCCAAAGATTTAATTAAAATGGGAGTCGCCAGAGCGACAAAACTTGAAGCTCTTGAAACGATTGTGGTAGATGTAGATCCTTCAGCTCTAGTTATTGGCGGTGGTATTTCGGGAATGAACGCAGCTAGTAATTTAAGTAAACAAGGATTTAAAACCTATCTTGTAGAAAAAGAGAAAAACCTTGGAGGTCTTTTAAATTCTCTTTATAGACTCTTTCCAAATGACCAAGAATCTTCAGAATTATTAAAAGATATTGAAGGTAGAATTCAAGCGGACAAAAATATTACAGTCTATACTTCCTCCATGATAACCAGTATTGATGGATTTGTTGGTAACTTTGAAGTTGAAATTAATCAAAATGGTAATTCAATTAGAATAAAGGTTGGTGCCATTATAGTAGCAGTTGGAGCTACTCCTCTTAAACCGATTAATCTATTTGGATATGATGGGAAAATAAGGATAACTCAATTTGAATTAGAAAATGTTCTAAAAAATTATAGCTTAAATACAAATAATATTGTAATGATTCAATGCGTAGGGACTCGTAACGAGGAGAGAATGTATTGTTCAAATTTTTGTTGTATGTCCGCATTAAAAAACGCACTAATTATTAAAGAAAAAAATCCAGATGCACATATTGCAATATTATTTAGAGATATGCATACACCAGGAATTGCTTACGAGGAATATTATCGAAGAGCAAGAGAAAGTGGCATTATCTTTATAAAATATTTGCCTGAAAAACCTCCAATTGTTGAGGAAAATAAGATAAAAATATATAATGAATACTTAGGAACTGAAATTATAATCCCTTATGAGTTGCTTGTGTTATCCACTCCTTTAATTGCTAATGAAGATAATAAACAAATTGCTCAGTTATTAAAAGTACAATTAGAAGAAAATAATTTCTTTTTAGAGGCTCATGTCAAATTACGACCTAATGATTTTGCTACGGATGGAGTATATATAGCCGGTTCAGCAAAATGGCCAGTAGATATCACGGAAAGTATTTCTCAGGGTTATGCTGCTGCAGCAAGAGCCAGTACAATACTTTCTCACGACACCCTCGAAGTTGAAGGTGCAATTGCTTATTTACCTGAGGAATATAAAGATTTGTGTAGAGGATGTGAGATTTGCTTAAAACTTTGTCCTTATAAAGCAATAAGAAAGAATGAAAAAGATGAAATAGAAATCATCCAAGTTCTCTGTAAAGGATGTGGAGTGTGTGTAGCTTCTTGTCCTAAAAAAGCTATTAAAATAAAACATTACACTAATGAACAGATTTTATCAGAAATTTATGCTTTCGGAGGAATAAAATTGCCATGAATTTCGAACCAAAAATTTTAGGATTTCTGTGTAATTGGTGCTCTTATGCGGGAGCGGATCTAGCGGGCGTAAGCAGAATCCAATATCCGCCAAATATTCGAGTTATTAGGGTAATGTGTAGTGGAAGGGTTGACCCAAAATTTATTTTTACAAGTCTTCAAGTTGGAATTGATGGAATTATAGTAATGGGGTGCCACCCTGGTGATTGCCATTATCTCGAAGGGAATTATGAGGCAGAGGTGAAATTTAAAATGGTTAAACTATTGCTAAATCTTGTAGATTTGCAGGATAGAGTTCATTTAGAATGGGTTTCCGCTTCGGAAGGTGTTAGATTTGGTGAAGTTGTTACAAATTTTACTGAGTCAATTAAAAAACTTGGTCCATCTCCATTAAGTGGAGAAAATTTTGACCAACACTTGTTTGAAAAACTTAAAGCAATAGAATTAGCTGCAGATGGTGAGAGACTTAGAGCGCTTGTAGCAAGAAAGAGAATAATTATGGAAGAAGGAAATATTTACGGAGAAAAGATCTCTCAAGAAGATCTTGATGAAATCCTTATATCTGCAATAGAAGACGAATTTTTAAGACAACAAATACTATTGAAACTAAAAAATGAACCGCTTTCTGTAAAAGATTTGTCACAATTACTAAACATTGATTCAAGCGTTATTCTAAAACATATTATTAGTTTAAAAGCAAGAAATTTAATAGATTATGACAAAATCGAGGGTATTACTCCGTTTTACCAAAAATTATAGGAGGGAAAAGAATGAATAAGGTCGGAGCTGTTCTGGTTGTTGGAGCAGGTATAGGAGGAAGCCAAGTTTCCTTAGATTTAGCTGAGTCGGGGTATAAAGTTTATCTGGTTGAAAAATCCACGAGCATTGGAGGAGTTATGGCCCAGTTAGATAAAACCTTTCCAACAAACGACTGTGCGATGTGTATTATATCTCCAAAATTGGTTGAAACTGGGCGCCATCACAATATAGATCTAATAATTAATGCTGATATTAGAGAAGCTAGTGGAGATGCTGGTAATTTTACCATAAAATTAACAAAAAGGGCACTTTATGTCAATCAAGAGAAATGTACCGGTTGTGGAGTGTGCGGCCAAGAATGTCCTATTGAGGCGATAGATACATTTAATGAAGGTTTATCTATGTGCAAGGCAACTTCTGTTAAATATCCTCAAGCTGTTCCATTAGTGTATTATATTAATCTCGAAAAATGTATAGGTTGTGGAATCTGTTACGGAGTTTGTAAGGCAAAAGCTGTAGAATACGATCAAACAGACCGAGAAATTGAAATTAATGTTGGAGCAGTAATTCTTGCGCCTGGATTTGATGAATTCGAACCGGATTCAATAAAAGAGTATGGTTATAGTAAATATAGGAATGTAGTTACAAGCATTGAGTTTGAACGGATTTTAAGCGCTAGCGGACCTTTTGCTGGTAAGGTTCTTCGTTTATCTGATGGAGATATTCCACGAAAAATTGCCTTTCTTCAATGCATAGGTTCTAGAGATATGAAGCGAGGTCAGCCTTATTGTTCATCTGTATGTTGTATGTATACCGCAAAAGAGGCGGTAATTGCAAAAGAACATTTTGATGTAATTAATCCTACAATTTTTTGTATGGATGTTAGAGCATATGGTAAAGATTTTGATAAATATATTGAAAGGGCTAAAAATCAATATGGAGTAAGATATATAAAAAATAGAATTGCCTCAATCTTAGAGATGCCAGAAACTAAAGATTTAAAAATCAGTTACGAAACTGAAGATGGTAAAATTGTTGAAGAAATTTTCAATATGTTAGTGTTATCGGTAGGATTAAATCCTCCTAAAGATGCTAAAAAAATTGCTGATGTATTTAATATTAATTTGAATGAATATAATTTTTGCGAAACAAACTCATTTAATCCAATACAAACCTCAAGACCTGGCATATTTGTATGTGGAGCTTTTCAAGGTCCTAAAGATATTCCTGAGACAGTTACTCAGGCGAGTGCCGCAGCCGGGGCAGTAAATGTTTTATTATCTGAAGTAAAAAATACTCTAATTACAAAAAAAGAACTTCCAGAGGAAATTGATGTAAGAGGACAACCACCAAGAATTGGAGTATTTATCTGCCATTGTGGAATTAACATCGGAGGATATGTAGATGTTCCCGCTGTTACAGAATACGCAAATAAACTCCCTAATGTTGTTATGGCTGATAGAAATCTATATACATGTTCTGCAGATACGCAAACTATTATTAAAGAAAAAATAAAAGAGTATAATCTTAATCGAGTCATTGTTGCTTCATGTACTCCTAGAACTCATGAACCATTATTTCAAGAAACAATCAGAGAGGCTGGGTTAAATAGATATCTCTTTCAAATGACAAATATTCGAGATCAATGTTCATGGGTTCATATGCATGAACCAGAAAATGCTACTGAAAAGGCAAAAGACTTGGTGAGAATGGCCGTAAATAAGGCAAGAAGAATATTTCCTTTGCAAAGAATGACATTGGATGTTACGAAAAACGTTTTGGTTATTGGAGGTGGAATTACTGGTATGGTGGCTGCATTAGATTTGGCACAACAAGGTTTCGAAACATATTTAGTAGAAAGAGAAAAAGAATTAGGGGGCATTGCTCGTGAAATTTATAGTACACTTGAAGGAGACAATGTTCAAGAGTTTTTGAGTGATTTAATTAAAAAAGTAAAAACTCAAGAAAACCTCAATCTTTATACCGAAGCTAATATTGAAGCAATCGATGGATACGTAGGCAACTTTCACACTTCATTAACGTATGGTGATAAAAAGATTCCAGTGGAATTTGATCATGGAGTAGTTATTGTTGCGACAGGTGCGAATGAATATATACCAACTGAATATCAATATGGTGAAGATCCAAGAATAATAAGACAATCAGAATTAGAAGAAAAAATCTATAAAAGTCCAAATGAACTTAAAGATGTTAAATCAATTGTAATGATTCAATGTGTAGGTTCAAGAAATGAAGAACATCCTTATTGTAGTAAAATGTGTTGTGCTGAAGCAATTAAAAATGCATTAAAAATTAAAGAATTGAACCCAGAAATTAACATTACCATTTTATTTAGAGATATTAGAACTTATGGTTTTAAAGAGAAATATTATCAAAAAGCTCGTCAAGCGGGAGTTTTATTTATTCAATTTAATGATAATCAAGAACCTGAAGTAAAGATAGAGAATGGAAATTTGAATATTATTGTTAAAAAGCCAGATGTGGGGGATATTTCGATTAAGGCAGACTTATTGGCATTAAGTGTAGGTATTGTCTCTTCGAGAGATGAAAAGGAAGAGTTAGCAATGCAATTAAAGGTACCATTGAATGATGATAATTTCTTTTTAGAGGCTCATGTTAAGTTAAGACCTGTTGATTTTGCTACTGAAGGAGTTTTTGTAGCAGGTTTAGCTCACGCACCAAAACCGATAGAAGATTGTATTTCTCAAGCTAAAGCAACTGTTTCAAGAGCATGTACAATATTATCAAAAGATAAAATTGAGGCTGAAGGAAAAATTGCTCGAATAGATCCAACTAGGTGCACTGGTTGTGGTCTGTGTGTTCTCAACTGTGCTTATAACGCAATTGAGCTTCAAGAAGATCGTCGATTTGGAACAATTGCAGTTATTAATGAAGCTCTATGTAAAGGTTGTGGAGCGTGTTCTGGGAATTGCAGATGCTCCGCAATCGATATATTAGGATTTACAGGTGAGCAAATATTTGCTATGATAATGGGGAGGGAATAAAAAATGACTGATAAAAGTAAAGAAAAATCAACAGAGGAGTGGAAACCTAAAATAATTGCTTTCTTATGCAATTGGTGCTCGTATGCAGGTGCCGATTTAGCGGGAGTCAGTCGAATTCAATATCCTCCAAACATTAGAGTTGTTCGCGTGCCTTGTACAGGTCGAATTAACCCATTCTTCATAATAAAAAGCCTAGCTTATGGTTGGGATGGTATTCTTGTCTCAGGATGTCATCCTGGCGATTGTCACTATATCTCTGGTAATTATATTGCAAGAAGAAGGTTTGCGATTTTAAGAGATTTAATGATATTTTTAGGAATTGAACCCGAAAGACTCAATTTTACCTGGGTTTCTGCTGCTGAAGGAGAAAGATTTGCAAAAATTGTACGAAAAACTGTTGAAAATGTAAAATCAGTAGGTCCTAATAAAATATTTAATAAAAAATGGTGATAAACATAATAGACGACATAGAAAAATCTATTAGAGAAACTGCAAAGAAATTATTGGAAGAAAAAAAAGTTGATCTAATTATTGGATACACAAAAGGATCTATTCCACTTCGCTCTGGACCTTGTTTTATTACTGATGCAAGCCAAACAGATATGCTAGTTTGGAACCAAAGTTGTGATTTAAATCTCGCAAAGTATCTAGCGAAGAACGATAATAGAAAGATTGGAATAATTTCAAAAGGGTGCGTAGGACGCGCTATTGTTCATTTAATAGTAGAAAAACAGCTAAACAAGGAAAATATCACAATTATTGGAATACCATGCGAAGGTGTTTTAAATAGAGCAAAAATCATGGTTGAAATTGGAGATAAAGAAATAATTGAAGCCAATATTGAAGATAATAAAATTATCATTAAGGGAAAAGACTTCAATAAAACACTTCCTTTACAAGATTATATAAATCAACTATGTATAACTTGCCACTATAAAATACCACCAATTTTTGACATAATTATTGGGAATAAAAAACCCGAAAAACCACCAAAAGATGATTTCAAGGATTTAAATGAGATCGAGTCAAAAAGTTCCAATGATAAAATAGAATACTTTAAAAAAGAATTAAACAGATGCATTAGATGTTATGCGTGCAGAGAAGCATGCCCTATGTGTTATTGTAGCTTATGTTTTATTGATCAGAACAAACCAGTTTGGTTTGGAAAAACCGCAGATATTTCAGATAATTTCATTTTCCACATGATTCGCGCCTTTCATGTTGCTGGAAGATGCGTTTCTTGTGGAACGTGCAGTAGCGTCTGCCCCATTGGTATAGACTTGAATTTTATTACGAGAAAGTTAGAAAAAATTGTTAAGGAGAGATTTGATTTCGAAAGTGGAATAAATTTAGCAGCCCCTCCACCTATGGGCACTCATAAATTTGACGATAAACAGGAATTTATGATAGAAGAGGATTAAATGGAGGTAAAGAAATGGTGCAAAAAATGATATCAAAAGAAAAAATATCTGATCTCATAAAAGAATTACAGAAAGAGTTCAAAGTATTTGGTCCAGTTAAAGAAGAAGGTGTAGTATTGTTTAAGGAGATTACTGATGCAAAAGAAATTTGTTTAGATTATTCAAATTCGAAAATTCCTGCAAAAAGCGTGCTTTTTCCCATGATTGACACTCTGTTTTCCTATAAAAAGGAGGGAAAAGGTGTAAAGATTATAGAAAACCCACCATACGAAAAGACAGTAATATTTGGAATAAGACCGTGTGATTCCATGGGTTTTTCATTATTCAAGAACTTTTTCTCATTTGGGAAATATAAAGACCCACATGTTTTGAATCGATTAAAAAATATAACTATAATCGGAATGGGTTGCTTGGAACCACGAACTACATGCTTCTGCACTTCAGTTAATGGAGGTCCTTTCAATAAGGAATCGGTAGATGTTCTTATTACAGAATTTAAAGATAATTATTATCTTGAGTCAATTACCGATAAGGGAGAGGCATTAATTAAAAAAATTAAATCGATAACAGATGCGGACAAGGGAGATTTAGCAAAAATAGAAAAATTACAAAAGGATATCGAAAGTGCAATTCCCGTTATTGAAGGTTTAGTTAGTATTTACACCAAATTAGATGGTTTATTTGACCATCCAATGTGGAAAATGGAATCTCAAGGATGTATAGGTTGCGGAGCTTGTACCTATCTATGTCCCACATGTCATTGTTTTGATGTACTCGAAGAAAATAAGCAAGATGGATCCGGAAGAAGGATCAGAATCTGGGATACTTGTCAATTTCCTTTATTCACACTCGAGACTTCTGGACATAATCCGAGAACAACTAAATTACCTAGAGTAAGACAGAGAATTTATCATAAATTTAACTATTATCCGAAAAATTATAATATAATTGGGTGCGTTGGATGTGGGAGATGTATCATTAACTGTCCTGTGAGTAGTGATATTAGAAATATATTTTTGTCTGTTGAAAATATGTCCTTTAAAACGGAGGGATAAATAAAAAACTTAATTCAAATTACAAGATAGACAAAAAGATGGTTTAAAAATGCAATTAGAAAGTCCGTATATACCAGTATTGACCACAATAAAGTCAATCGTTAGAGAAAATGAAGTAAATGATATAAAGACATTTGAATTTGTTTTCAATGACGAAGAGGATTATAAAAAATTCGATTATGTTGCTGGTCAGTTTGCAGAATTAAGTGTATTTGGATTAGGAGAATGCCCTATAGGAATAGCTTCATCTCCCACAGAAAAAGGTTCGATAAAATTTACAGTAAAAAAAGCAGGCGAGGTTACAGCAGCACTTCATAATTTAGAAGTAGGAGATATTGTCGGAATAAGGGGGCCCCTAGGAAATGGCTGGCCCGTTGAAGAAATGAAGGGAAAAAACATAGTGATAATTGGAGGTGGATTTGCATTTTCCACGTTAAGATCCTTAACTATATTTATATTACACGAAGATAATAGAAAAAATTATGGTGAGATAACCGTTATTTATGGAAATCGAGAATCTGGTGAGGTTTTATATGGAGATGTTTTAGAAGAATGGGAAAAAAGAGATGATATTAATGTCGTTTTAACTATAGATAGGGAACAAGAAGGTTGGACGAGAAAAGTTGGCTTTGTTGCGCCTATCGTTAAAGAAGTATCACCATCCCCAGAAAATGCCGTTGCAATAGTTTGTGGCCCACCTATTATGATAAAAACTACACTAGATGTTTTAAAAGAGTTAAAATTCTCTGATGAGCAAATATTATTATCTTTAGAGATGAGAATGAAATGTGGGATAGGTAAGTGCGGAAGATGTAACGTAGGGAATAAATTTGTATGTTTAGATGGACCTGTATTTTCCCAAGCAGAATTAAATAAATTACCAAAAGAATATTAAAAGAAAAAAATGAAATGAATTATGAATGAAAATCAAAATTCAAAGGAAGTTGTTCCTAAATCTTTTGAAGACCTTATAAAGGAGGTTCATAATATAGGAATTTGTGGAGAATGTGGAGGTTGCGTCAGTTTTTGCTCTGCTGCTGATTTAGGTGCAATTAAAATGAGTGAGGATGGTCCTCCACAATATATCGACAAAGATAATTGCCTACATTGTGGTATTTGTTATCTAATTTGTCCAGAAATTCACGAGTTAAACAAAGAGTTAAACGAGAGATATAAGTTTAAACTCCCAATAGGAAATTGGCTTAAAATTGTTACGGGTAAGGCTACGAATCTAGAAATCCAAAAAGCCGGAACCGATGGAGGAGTTGTGACATCCATTCTTATTGCGATGTTGGAAAATAATTTAATTGACGGTGCTCTTGTTTCAAAAAGGATAAATCCATTTCAGAGAGAACCATTCCTTGCAACAACAAAAGAAGAATTAATAGAAGCTGCAGGAACAAAATTTGATTTAAAGGGACATATTTCTGGGCTAGGACAATATAATACTTTTGTTCCTACAATATCTAGATTAAGATATGTTCTTGATAGAGATCTTATGAATATCGCTGTAGTAGGAGTTCCGTGCCAAATTCACTCTATTAGGAAGATGCAAGAGTTAAGTATTTTACCCGCTCATATTATAAAATACACTCTTGGTTTATTTTGCTATGAGAATTTTAAATTTGATGAGACAGCAAGAAAAAAAATGGAAGAACGGTTTGATTTTTTCTTTAATGATATTGAAAAAATGAATATAAAAGACTACTTGATCATTTATCTTAAAGGGGAAGACCAGCCATTATACATTGAATTTTCTGAACTTCATGATATTATGCGCCACGCGTGTTCAGTGTGTGAGAATTTTTCTAATTTCTATTCAGATATATCATTCGGTGGCTTAGGGTCCAAAGATGGTTTTACTACTTCGATAATTCGCACAGATCTAGGTGAAAGAATATATAAACTTGCAATAGATAAAGGATATATTGAAGAGCCACCAGAACTCAATACATCCATAGAAAAATCAAAAATGCTTGCAAAAATAATTAGTTTTAGCCGAATGAAAACCAAAAGGGCGGAAGATGCTTTAAAACATCTTCCACTTTAGAAAAATTTTATTTTTCTTTAACATTGCACCTTAATATAAAAATCATTCCGATAAATTTCATTGGAATATACTAGGAAATGCCTAAACTTTTCAATATTAAATCAGCTTGTGTAAAAGGAATGGCGTTTAGATTTGCGATTTTTTCAGCGTGATAATATGAATATTTTAGAATAAAATTATTAAGATAATTTTTTATAAAATCTGCTCTCTTTTTTATTAATTTATCAATTTTACGTTGCTGTTCTGATTCCAATATAAGATCTCCATCAAAATCAATTACAGCCACATTTGGTTCTATTTTTAACTTAAAATGGAAACATACTTTTCTTTCTAATTTATTCAATAAATTATCTGACAAAATGTCGAGAGAATGAATAAAGTCGTGAGTAATTTCTTCTTCTTTCTCAAAAGCAACATTATTAAAAGAGCCTTTTTGAATCATTTCATTAGAAA
>JAHLWE010000343.1 GCA_019058135.1 Promethearchaeota archaeon
GTTTTCATGATGGCACTCAATTTTAAAACATCATTTCAGCGTCGATTAGAACAAAATGGAAGGTTAAAAGCATATATTCACTTTATTCGGAGATATTTAATACTAATTGGAGTTGGACTTCTAATGAGCATTAATGAAGATATGGGAGTTATTTATTTTAGATGGGGCACACTTCAAGTGCTTGGTATATCGGGTCTTATATTATTGCCATTAATCGAATTAAAACCAGAGATAAGGATAATTTTTGCATGTGTAGGACTGGTTTTGTATCAAATTCTAATAGGAACCGATGTTAGTGAAATAATATATGATGGAGTTGAAGGTGGAATTATTGGCTCACTTTCTTGGGGTATACTGATGATTTTATCTTCTGTTATAGCAGAAGGATTAGTTAAAAGAAAAACTAATATATATTTTCTGTTAGGGGGTATAATTTGTACAATTTTAGGTATTAGCACACATTTTATCTGGGGAATAAGTAGGACATATGTATCTAGTCCGTATGTTTTAATAAGTGTTGGAATTGCTTCTTTATTATTTTATGGGATCTATTATATCTTCGAAATTTGGGGTAGGGACTTTAAATTTTCACAAAAAGATAATTTTTTAAGTGTTATGGGGAAAAACGCCTTTATGTTGTTTCTTTTGCATTGGCTTTTATTTATTATTACATATTTAATACTTCCATCAGACACTCACTTCTTAATTGTGTTTAGTTGTGGTTTTATAAATATTTTTATCATTTGGATAATTGCTTTTATTATGAATCGAGAAAAGATATTCATTATAATATGATTGCTGTATAAGTTTTTAATTTTCTTATCCATAAAGAATTATACCTACTTAATTTAATTGAAAAATAATAAAAAATAACAATTATTAATTCTTTTACTGAAAAGAATTATATTAATATTTAATTGAGGTTAAAAAATTGGAAAAAGTAGCAATAATTGGTATAGGAATTACGCCTTTTAAAGCGAGATATTTAGATAAAACATATTTTGAGTTAGCTTATGACGCTACAAAATTGGCTCTGGAAGATGCAAATAAACAAGGTGCTGAAATTGCCCATAATGATTTACAATCCACCGTATATGGAATTTATAATGAGTTATTTGAGCGACAATTCATGCCAGATATATTTATTAATAGTTATATAGGAATGATAAATAAACCAGGAACGCGAATTGCTACAGGTGGCGCAACTGGAGGATATACAGTAAGAATGGCTTACGCTGAAGTTGCTTCCGGATTGTCAGATTTGTGCTTATGCTTAGGCGTGGAAAAGTGCAATGACTGTTATGATGTGCAGACAGGAACGACCACCCCCGAAGTTTTGAATGCGATTGCATATTCAGCAGATATGACTTATGAGTACCCAATGGGCATGATGGCGGCATCCTCATACGTTTCTATGGTTAATGCGCATTTTGAAGAATTTGGAAATCCTACTGAAGAACAAATGGCTTTAGTTTCCGTAAAAAACCATGGGAATGCAATAAATAATCCAAAAGCACAGTCACCTATGAGAATAACCGTAGAAGATGTAATGAATTCGAGAATTATTTGTTATCCGTTTAAAATGTTAGATTGTTGTTTATATTCGGAGGCATCCGCGGCATTAATTTTAGCCAACGAAGAAAAAGTTAAAGAATTGAAGGTTGAAAACCCAATTTGGATTTCAGGAGTAGGTGCCGCAAATACGGATTGTTTTATTGGGAATAGAGAAGATATGGGACGTCTATATTCCAATATTTATGCAGCAAAAGTAGCATATAAAATGGCTGGACTAGATTATGATAAAATTAAGGAACAAATAGATGTTGCAGAATTACACGATGCATTCTCAGGACAAGAAGTAATTTCTTATGAAGAATTAGGTTTCGTTCCGTTCGGCGAAGGTGGTAAATGGATTGAAGAGGGAGGACCGATGATAGATGGAGAATTACCTTGCTGTCCTTGTGGAGGGTTAATTGGATGTGGTCATGCTGTTGGGGCAACTGGAATAATGTCAACTGGTGAAGCGGCACTTCAAATAAGAGGAGATGCTGGAAAACATCAAGTAAAGATTGAAAAAGGAAGAGCTGTTGCTCATTCAATTGGAGGGCCCGGTGCAGCATATGCTGCAATAATAATAATGGAAAATGAGGAGGCGAGGTAAAAATGGAATTTCAAGCACATCAAATAAAGGATATAATTAAAATTAATTATAGATATACAATGGGGGGACAATCTAAGTTTTTCATAGAATTGATGAATAATAAAAAATTATTAGGTACAAAATGCACTAAATGTGGAAAGACTTGGATGCCTCCAAGAATTAATTGTTCTGAATGCTATGAACCAGCGGAGTGGATTGAGATGAAACAAACCGGAACGATAGACATTAGTACCATTGTGTGGTATACTACATCTGCTTTTATCAAAGCGATTCCCTACGCTATTGGTTTTATTAGATTAGATGGTGCGGATACATCAATGCTTCAAGGAATATTTTCCGAGAGTTTAATACCATCCAAAGTCAAGAAAGGGAAAAAAGTAAGAGCAGTATTTCAAAAAGAAAGGGAAGGAAAAATGACAGATTTTTTCTTTGTGCCAGAAGATGAATATGAATCTTGGATAATAAAATCAGAATATGAGGGGGGTTCAGAATGAACGAAGCTAGAATAGAATTTGAAAAAATAATTGATTTAATAAATAAAACACCAAAATCAAAACAAATTTTCGAATCAGAGGATTGGAGATATACTATTCAATTTAAATTGGATGGAGAAGATGATCCATTTTTTCTCGTTGTCAAGGATGGAATTGGAAAAGTTTTTGTAGGTGAAGATATTAATGCGGATATGTTAATCACTGGTGACAATAAAAGTATTATAAAAACTAGTCAAGGGAAAGGTGATTTTACCCATGGGATTAGTCGTGAAGAAATTTCCGTTGAGAAAGGGAAAGTATTTGAACTTATGCGTATCAGTAGAGCAATTGGCGTCGCATTAAAAGAACAGAAATAAAAATTCATCTTATTTTTTATTTTATTTTATTAAATTTTCTTTTTTTTGAATATCATATAAAATTTTATTCAGTAGAGATAATTATTTCATATCAGAAATTAAAAATACACTATTTAAAAAAATTTATTTTTAAAAAATAAAGTTATTGAGGTTAAAAAATGAGGAAAGTAGCTATTGTTGGAATCGGAATCACCCCTTTTAAAGCAAGATATATCGATAAAACTTATTTTGAACTCGCTTATACTTCAACAGAAATGGCACTCAAAGATGCAAATCTCACTATCCAAGATATTGATTCTGCTGTTTATGGTATTTATAATGATTTGTTCTCCAGACAATTTATGCCAGATATCTTTATACATTCATATTTAGGGCTTAATAATAAACCAGGAACACGAGTAACAACGGGAGGTGCAACTGGTGGTTTTACTGTAAGAATGGCATATTCAGAGGTTGCATCAGGTTTATCAGATATATCTCTTTGTTTA
>JAHLWE010000344.1 GCA_019058135.1 Promethearchaeota archaeon
ACCAGAACTTGTTCCGAGATATTTTAGATATGTTGTTTTTCCTCAATTTGAAAAGAATCCCCGAGTTATTGATATTGATGAAAAGATGGGGCAAGCATTTAGACAAGCGGTTTCAAGAAAATTAGGTAAAAAATTATGGGATATTCAGTATTTAGCAGGATTAAGTTCTAAGTACGACAAAACAAAAATCTCTAATTTTTTTTCTGATAAAAATAGCCTAGAATCCCATCTCATCAAAAATTTATGCCATATTCTTAATTTCAGTATTTCAGATATTGGCAAAAATGTTTTCACGCTTGGCAATACTTTAAGGTCTACTTTAATTGATATGGAACTCACATCTAGAAGAGGGAGTTACATTGGTTTTAAAGATGAAACTGTTGAAAAAATAAATGATTTCATAAATAATCTACCGAATGGGGATGAGATTGACGATGATTTTCATAAAATAATGATTAAGAGGAAGAATAATGCGATAGAGACCTTTAACAGATATCTAGATTTACAAGCTTTATATAGAAAGAGCCAAACAACAAAAGGATATGATTATCTTGGATTTAATTGGAATAGAGAGAATTATAAAAATATTAAAGATTGCTCAATTAAGTCAAAACTAGATTTAATTCTCCAAAATAATGAAAAACGTGACTTCCCTCTAAACGTTCTTTTAATTGATAACCCACGATGCTCCAGATTTTATATTAGGGGGTCTTTAAAGAATCCAATTAGTTCTAAAGAATTAAATATACTTAGTAACAAATTAATATCTAGTAGAAAAATAATTAAAAATTCAGGGCTTGGAATAAAACTTATTAAATATACAGAAAAGTTAGAGAGAATTAGCCAAAATTCAAAAGATATGCTAAATTTAGATGGTTCTATTAAACATGAACCGCTCTTATCTTATATCTTAAATAAAGAAAAGCATGCTATAGCTAAGGAAATTTTTATTTGGAAACCTATTCAAAATAACAAAAATGCAAGTTTTCTTACAGGGCATATCGATATTCTTTTAATAAAAGATAATATAATTTGTGTTGTTGATTATAAACCTGATGAAAAAAATTTCTTACGATCAATTCCCCAAATTACATCTTATGGATTAATTTTAAGTGAAATATTGGGGATAGAAGTAATTAAAATTAGATGTGTTTCATTTAATAGGAACGAAGCTTGGGAATACTGTCCGTCGATTTTACTTGATAATATAAATGAAGTTGCAGAATCATTAAAAAAGAATCACCCTACTCTTAATCTTGAATGGATGGAATATTTTAATAAATAATTAGTATACTATCTATATATAATTCAAATTTTTGATCTTTTGTGGGTTTTTAATTTTTTCAATTATTGATGGAATAAATAGTAATTTATCTTTAATATCTTCATTTAATTTTAACGATTCACAGATGTTTTTAATCGTTTGAAAAGAATATATTAGACTTTCAAAAAAATCAATTAAATCTCCTCGATATATAATAATCTCAAAATTTTTTAATAAGTAATAATAGATATTATCAATTGAACATTTTTTCTCGACTCTTAAAGAAAGAATCAATCTTTGAAGATTGTTTCTCCCACAATCACAATAAGGTGTGTCTTTACATTCACAATTAAATATGATTTGAGACCAACTGGTCAAGATCTCGACTAAAAATTTTGGAAATTTCTTTCTCTTATTATAATTTCTACTTTCCATAATTGATAAAATTGTACCGGAAAATAACTGATTAGATACATATTTGGCATTTAAAATTTTTGATACTTCAGCTAAAACTTTATTTGAGACGTATATATTTTTCAAGGGTTTCAAATTCAAAGCGACGGTTTCTAATGGAATTTTATTAATAAATATTTGATCTTTAATTAGAAATGCTTCATTAATTGTTAAAAAAGATGTAGAAATCGCTGTTCCTAATTTAGTAGATTTATATAAAGAATCTTCTTTATTTATTAACCTCTTTTCGATAAGCACTCTCAAAAAATCATCTAACAAATAATCATTATTAATTAAATTCTCTTGAAACTCATGGATATCCTCGTATTTTGCGAATTTTTTCATGGAAATAAATGATAATAGTTCAGTAAGCATTCGATCTTCATCTGGTTCAACTTCAATTGGTTCAAGTTTACCATTTAATAAATGAAGTGCGACCTTTTCCTCGGTTTCTTTATTTCTTAAATTAAAAATTCGATTGGGTATAACTAGTAGATAAATCTTGCCGAGATCATGCTTTTTAAACCGTCCAGCTCTGCCATACATTTGCTCAAATTCTGATACTTTTAGCCAATTGATCCCCATTGCAAGAGAATCAAATATAACTTGACTTTCAGGAAAATCTACACCAGCTGCAAGTGCGGCGGTAGTAACTACGGCAGATATCTTCTGTTTAAGGAATAAATCTTCAATTTCTTTTTTTTCCTTATATGTCAATCCTGCGTGATATGCTTCAACTTTAATTCGTTGGCTTCTTAGATATTCGCTTAAGGTATGACAATTCTTTCTAGAATTAGTAAATACAATTGTTTGGCCCTTAAATCCGTAATTTGAAACTTTAGAAAATTCATGCTTTATAAGTTTAGACATATTTTTATTTTTTTCGTGTTCATTTAAACATAATAATAGATGTCGCTGCATGGGTACGGGCCGCTCACTATATCTTATTAACTTAGCATTCAATTCAGTTGCAATATCTTCTGGTTTTCCAACAGTTGCACTTAAATATAAATATTGACATTTATTAGGAAGAAATAATGATTTCAATCTAGAAATTAACCCATCAATGATGAATCCTCTTTTAGAATCCCCCAAATTTTGAATTTCATCAACAATAATTGTTTTAAATTCACCTAATTCCTGAGGATTTCCACTTCTAAGGAAAAAATCAAGCGCTTCATAAGTCCCCACAATAATTTGGGAATTTTTTATATCTCCAGAATCATATAAATAATCTTCTCCAATTATTGTCTTTCCAACTCTTATGGCAACGTTGATCCCTAATTTATTATATCTTTCTTTAAATTCCTCATAACGTAAATTAGCTAAAGCAACAATCGGGACTAAATATAACATCTTATTTTCTTTGTTCATTAATATCTTCTTTATACCAGCTAATTCGGCAATTAATGTTTTCCCAGAAGAAGTCTGTGATACAATCATTAAATCAATATTTTTATTTACATCGAGTAATCCTGATTCTATAGATTTAATTTGAATTGGCAGTAGTTCTCCATATCCTTCTCTTTTTAATAGTTCCTTAAACTCATCTGGAAAATCAATTTCATTAATAGTTAATTTATATTCTCTTTCTTCCTCTTTCCTTTTTTCTAATAAATCATATAAAGTTAAATCAGAATTTTTTACTGGATTGAAATTTGGGGTGAAAGTAGTTAATATTTTTTTAACATTCTTAAATTTTAAAATTAAATGTTTCAAGAAATCTTTTAATTTTGGTTTAATATCAATATCTCGCATTTTCAATTCATTAATAATAAGAGAAAGAGCGCAATTAGGGCATATTAATTGGTTCTTAAAAGAACGGATTATTTCAGATTTATCCAACAAGGTAAATTTATTATTGTTTAGGCATGAATTACAGAGCGTTAAACGCTCAATTCTATTAAATTGAAAAGATTTTAGCATTTCCATCAAAGATTTTAAATTCTTTATATCCGCTTGGTCTGAGATTGCCAGAAATTTATTTTTATTAGATTTTAAAAATTCTTTAAACAATCTCGGATCAACAGGTTTGGTTCCTCCTTTGAGATGTTTTTCAAATTTCACTGGGCGGATTTTATTCTTAAGATCTAATCCAAATATCAATTCCCCCTTAAAAAATGGCTGGCTAGAATAAATTAATTGCCTGCCAGTTTTCTTTTTTAAATAGAATAAATAGACTGTAAATATTTCTTTTTTTGTATGTAATGGATTTCTATCAAGAACAATAAAAAAATCTTTATTAATTGAAACCAATTTGCTGTCCCAAAATAATGACTAAATCTATAACTATGAATTTATAAAATATTTATCAATAATAACCTTTTCTTGAAAAAGAGTGAATTTAAGAAAATAAGAAAGAAAATTTGATTAGTTAAAATCCGAATATGGTTTTAATTCGATTGAAAATATCAATAATTTGCTTTAATTTAGGTTCATCACCGGAATTAAGAAAATGTTCAATCCATTGAGATAGACCCCCACTTTTTATCCAATCTAAAAAATATTCGACAGATTGTTTATCGACATCGGACATTATCTCATCATCCCTTTTGAATACATAATTAATATATTTTCAAACTTATTTAATTCTTAATTATTATTATTTATTACTTTTTTTATTGAGATATTTATTATATAAATAAAGTATTTAATTATTAATTTCTACTTTAATTTTTTATTTTTTCAAAGTAAAATTTTAAGCGAAAAAAAATGCCCGAAGTAAGAATTAAAAGTCCAAGTATTGATGATATTTTCAATAAATGGAAACAAAACGCTTATAGACAAAAGAAAAAAGAATGGAAAAGCAATTTGGAACCAAAGGTGCAGTATTTTCACTTGATACAATTTCTGCTGGTGAAACGGTAAAAGAAACCATGAAAGAAGCCTCCATCTACTTTTTAGTCGAACAGAAAGTAGAATCATCCAAGGATCAGAAAGAAGAACGTGGGGATATAAAAGAACTAAGTAAAAATACTTTTTATTCATTAAGAGGTGCTAAAATTGATAAAAAAAAGTGGAAGGGACCTGATATTGTACCAATGTTTGACACAATAGAACCTGTACCTTGCAGTGATTGTAAAGGAAAAGGATACACCAAGACAAAATGTAAAGAATGCACTAATGGAAATAAAACAACCGATATGATAGTATTGACTGGTGCTGAAGCGAAAAAAGAAAAAAACCGTTCAAGTATAATTGCAATGTTTGTTATAAAACTGGAGTGATTAGAAACAGATGTAAAACATGTGATGGATACGGAACAACATATAAATGGAAATTATTACCAGTACCTTTCATATCCAAAATGGCAAATGTTCCCAAACTCTACTCAAGTGCTCCAACTAAATACGAAAAACAAATTGGTGAAGAGTTAGGAGAATTAATTGAATCTGTTGAAGGAATTAAATTTACTAATGTAAAGGATTTATCGGATAAAACTATTAAGCCAAACCTTGGTTACTATAATAAAAATATATCCAAAGTAGTCAAAAGAGCTGCAAATGACTATCAGAAATTTGAAAAGGACAAAGACTATAAGATTAAAAGTCCAATCTATGTATTCCCTCTAATACAAATATTTTGTGAGAGTAAAAAAGGGAAGAAATTCGAGATATACGCCGTCGGGAGCGAACAGAAGTTTATTACGTATAGCAATTTCTAAATTTAATTATTTTTTATTTTTTTAAACTTGTTAAAACCGATTTAAAGTAAATCGATGTCTATTTTTTTAGATTTAACTTTCTTTTTCACATTTTCTAATTTTTCTTCAAGCAACTCGCTATAAATCTGTGCAAGGTAAAAATTTTCCTTTAATTCTTCATCATAACCTGTTAATTTTTCAAATCTTTTATTTAAAGAATAATTGATAACTTTTTTTCTAAAACCAATGAATAAAACTACTATAATACCACAAATAATTAAAAGTACTGCCATATACATATTGTAATGAAATCCCTGAGTCTCACAAAACAAATGATAGAAGAAATAGGAAATAAGACCACCAATGTTCACAAATGCTATATCAAAAATTGCATTAAGACCTGAATCACGTCGACCTTCGAATTTTAATCCAGCTTTAAATAGAATAACATTTTCAAATAATTCCCAAATTAGAGCACTAAATTGTAAAAATGAAAATGCATCAGGGGGTAAAAATAAATTTAATAATATTGGGAATCCTATTAATCCCATTAATATATGACCGAACGTGTAATAATCAATACCCGTAGTTCCAACTTGTATTAAAGTTTTTGCAAATATTGGCAAACTTTTATCGTTTTTTTTACTTGACTTCTTTTTTTCCATAATTTTTCACAATTTAAATAATTCCATTTTTACAATCGATTTTATCCATTAATTAATATAAAATCTGACTATTTTAGATTTATTGGTTTATATTAAAAATATAACTGATTTTATTTATGGATCAAGATTAATTTAAAAATCCTTAAGTGAATTCAGAATATTTTTTTTTATTGATAATAAAATTTATATGTAAGTTTGAACTTATTATAAGTTGAAACTTATATATTTATTACATAACTCCCTATTTAGAAAAGGATATGAGTGAGTTAAAAATTTACACCAATAATGAGGAAATGCGCTCCTCAATTAAGATAGCCACGACAGCAATGATGATTGTTTTGGTTTGTATTGTTACCATGATATTTTCAGTTTATTTGCCATCAAGTGAAGGATTTTTTAATATTGGTGAAGCAATGGTTTATATTAGTGCAATATTATTTGGTCCGTATGTTGGTGCTATTTCGGGCGGAGTGGGTTCAATGCTTGCAGATTTTTTATTGGGGTTCCCTCATTATGCTCCCGGAACGTTAATTATTAAGGGAATTGAAGGATATATTGTAGGTTTTTTTTATTTTAAGATGAAAAAATTAGAATTATCTCAGAAAAATTGGTATCTTTTAACGATTTTAATTGCTTTTTTAATTAATTTAGCAGTAATTCTTATTGGATTTATATATTATCAAGGTTTAGCTTATGTTGGTGGATATATTGGAGGAACTCCTATTTGGGAAATTACTGCAGAATTTAATATGATATTATGGCTCATAATAGGTGTAATTGGATTCATTTCTATCGTTGTTATTGGATATAAATATAGTCAAGATATTGGGCTTAAAATCATTTCTATGTTAATAGGTGGGATTATTATAGTAATTGGCTATTTACTATATGCGACATTTGTTTTGCAGTATGCAGGGGCATTTACAGAAATTCCATTTAATTTTCTTCAATCTTTTATTGGAATATTAATCGCTGTTCCAACCATTTCTTCCTTAGAAAAATACAGCGGGGTTATTGCATTCACTAGATTTAAAAAATAAATCTTATTCACTTTTCTAATTTACAAATTTTCAAGGATAATGATTATATTTATAAATTAATTAAATCTGAACAATATATTATAATCATTATTTACTTACTATTTCTGAGTTAATTACAATGGGAAAAAATAAATATGGAAAAGGTTTTCAGAAAAAAAGTAAAAAACAAGGACAACCATCAAAAGGGTCAAAAAAACAAGGTGGGGCTTCAATACGTGGTGGGAAAATAAAAGCAAGTCATATTTTAGTCGCAAAATTAAAAAAAGCACAAGAGATTTATGAGGATATACAAGTAGGAGAAAAATTTGAAGACCTCGCTAGAAAATACTCTACATGTCCTAGTAAAAATAAGGGAGGAAATTTAGGAGAATTCGCCAAGGGGACTATGGTGTCCGCATTTTGGAATGCTTGCACTAAATTAAAAATAGGTGAAATCTCTCAACCTGTAAAAACTGAGCATGGTTATCATATTATTAAACGCACGGGATAATAATTTAGTGGTTATTATATAAAACAATTAGAACTTATTTAAAAACTAAAATTTTCCTTTCTTTTTTTTGGTTATATCTTCTCTAAATTAGAATAATTCAACTAGAGTCTGGATTGCCTCCAAAACTTTCTTTCCTTTGGGAGTGATGTTATAATATATTCTTTTTTCTTGTTTTTTTTCTCTAGCGATAAGATCTCTTATTTCAAGTTCAGATAGATGCTGATAAACTGCAGAAAGTGAGATATCTCCTAAATTTTTTTGTATTTGAGTTCCATACATTGAATCAAGTTCAATTAATTGTAAAATTTTAAGTTTTGTACTTAGAAGAGCACCAATGCCAACTGTTTTTGATTTATGAGTCAATGCTTGCAATACATATGGAGCCTTCAAACCACTTCCAGTAATAAGACAACAAATTTTTTCATTTTTTTCTATTATATTTTGGTCTTTTAATTGTTCAACGGAGGCAACAGTCAAGGCGGAAGCTGGTTCGGCAAAAATTCCTTCAGATCTTGCTAAATTTTTCTCAGTTGATAATATTAAATTCTCATTAACGGCAATAACAGTACCATTTGATTCTTTTATAATTTTAACCGTTAGATCTTTATATATAGGATTCTTTACTAAAATACCTAAAGTATGAGAAGTTTTTAAACTTGTCGTGATTGGTTTTTTAGAATAATATTTATCTACAATTGGAGACCATCCTGCAACTTGAGCTCCAACCATTTTTGGTAATTTATTAATTACTCCAAATTCTTTTAATTCATCAAAACCTTTCCAAATACTTATTAGACATCCACCACTCCCCATAGGAACTATTAGCCAATCTGGAACCCCCATTTCTCCAATAATTTCATATGCAATAGTTTTTTGAGCTTCAATTGTTAACGGATTTAATTCAGCAGTAGCTTGATAAAAATATTCTTCTTTAGCCTTTTGTTCAGCATAATCAATTAAATCATCAACGGTATCTCCTTTAATTTCAATTGTTGAATCATAAGCATACATCTGAGCCCTTTTTCCCTCATCAATTCTTTTAGGAATAATATTAAAACAACTTATTCCAGCATATGAAGAATATGCTGCTATAGAGGCACCTTGATTTCCCGGAGATGCACATATTATTTTTTCATAATTTTGACTGTTCGCATGAGAAACTAAAAGTGCCCCTACTCTATCCTTAAAAGAATTTGTTGGATTTTGAGTTTCATCTTTAAAAAATAAATTATTTAATCCTAAAGATTTTCCAAGATTTTTGGATTTTATACAATTAGTTCCACCTTCTCCAAGAGAGATTTGGTATTTTTTTTCAATTGGGGGGAAAAACTTATGATATTTCCAAAAATTTCCTTTTTCAATCTTTAATTCATTTATATTTATAATTTCAACTTTTTGAGGCTCAATAAATAACAACCCTTCACATTTAGGACATATACACTCAATTTTTTCTGATTTTACTTGGTTAGAACATTTTGAACATTTATATTCTAATATAATTTTAATAAGCCCCACTCATTTTTTAATGAAATTTTTTTAATATAAATTGTTTAAATAGTAAGTTTTAAGAGCACTAACCTCTCCCATCTTTTTACTAACACTTATTAAAAGATCTCATCTACATTTATTTTTTATTTAAACTTTGATTTAAATTAAACCAGCATTCTTCATAATTATACGAGCTATAAAAATGAATATTTGTTCTACTTTTTCACCTGTTTTAGAAGAACATTCGATTGGTCCATATAAGTTGCGAGCACTTGATATTTTTCTCACATCTTCCAAGTAAACTGTTCGTTTTTGCTCAAGATCTAACTTTCCTCCAATCAGAAG
>JAHLWE010000345.1 GCA_019058135.1 Promethearchaeota archaeon
GGTCACCCGATGGTAAACGCATTGCCTTTGTCTCATGGCGTGATGGCAACCGTGAAATATATGTTATGAATTCTGATGGCTCAAAACAGATTAATTTGACAAACAATCCAGCAGCTGATGGATCCCCCACATGGTCACCAGATGGCAAAAAGATTGCATTTGACTCTGATCGTGATGGCTACTCTGAAATATATGTTATGAATTCTGATGGCTCAGAACAGACAAATTTAACAAACAGTAAAGGATATGATTATTACCCCACATGGTCACCAGATGGCAAAAAGATTGCCTTTGAAAATAACTTTGATATTTATGTTATGAATGCAGATGGCTCAGTGCAAAATAATTTGACAAACAATCCATCATATGATTGGTCTCCTGCTTGGTCACCAGATGGCAAAAAGATTGCCTTTGAAAGCAAAGGAGAAATTTATGTCATGAATGTTGATGGCTCAGGACAGATTAATTTAACAAACAATCCAGAAGATGATAGATACCCCGTCTGGTCACCCGATGGTACACTAATTGCCTTTGAGTCACGGCGTGATGGCAACCGTGAAATATATGTTATGAATTCTGATGGCTCAGAACAGACAAATTTGACAAACAACTCAGCAGATGATAGTTACCCTATATGGTCACCAGATGGCAAAAAGATTGCATTTACATCTTATCGTGATGGGAACCATGAAATATACGTTATGAATGCTGATGGCTCAGAACAAACAAATTTAACAAAAAGTAAAGGACAAGATAGGTGGTCCCTTAATTATTCTCCATATGGAAAAATGATTTCATTTTAACCCTATCTCCATTGCAATTCTGAAATATATGTTATAAATATATATGGCTCAGAACGGACAAGTTTAACAAACAATCCAGCATATGATTTTACACCTGTCTGGTCTCCATAAGTTAAAAATATTAAATTATGATAAAAATTTCATATAATATAATTTTTAATAAATTATTTTCTAACTAAAATATTTTTTTAAAGACTATTTAAATAAAATAAATATATGTTAAAGGAGAAAAAATATGTTAAAAAAATATTTTTTAATAATATTAACTTTCCTACTTTTGACTAGTATAGCTAGTGTTATCGGTTGTGAGAAAGCTTCTATTACTAAAATATATGTTAATGAAGATAATCCAAATGAGTATTTGGAACTTAAACCAGATGGAACATATTATTTATATGAAGAGGGAATGGGCCTTACTGGAGAATGGGAAGTTAAAGGAAATGAATTAAGACTTTCATGGATGGGTTTTGTAATAACAGCAGAAATAAAAGGGAATAAAATAATTGATGATGAAGGTAAAATCTGGGTTAGGAAATCTAATAATTTTACTTCACAACTGACCAAAATAGAATCTCCATCAGAAGTTATAAAAAAGTTTTTTAGAGCGATTGAAGAAGGAGATTACTATAAAGCAATAGATTGTGTTGCTTCTAATGTAAAACTAAAAGAGGAACTTGATATTGAATCTTTTAATGAAGCAAGAGCTGAAATGAGAAAACATGGAGGAATTAAGAAAATTGATATTATAGATGAAAAAATAGAGGGGGAGCATGCTGAGGTCTGTTTTAAAATTGAGTATAGAGATGGTACTATAATTAATATTGATGAGCCTTGTGGTTATCTTGTTAAAGAAGGAAATAAATGGAAAATTACAGAGGAATAAAAATTTGATCTATTTTTATAGAAATTACCAGTAATCTTTTTAAAATTGATAGAAAGATTTATAGAATCAACAAAGTTTCAGAAGAAGGAGCTCTATACAATATAAAGTAATAAATTATTATTTTAAATTATATATCCTTAAAAGGAGGAAATAAATTTGCAATTAAAACAATCGATTCTAAAATTTGCACATTTAGGATTAATAATATTATTAATAATTGCTGTTTTATTTTCTTTAAATATTCAAACCGCAGTAGCTTGGCCATGGGATGATAAGGTTAAAGAATTTAAAGTTAAAGAGAATGACATCAATTTTCTAAAAGAGAAGTTGGATATTGAAAAAAGTTTCGATGAAATAATAACTTTCACTGACGAAGAATTATTAACAGTTCTAAACCAAAAAATAGATAAGGAAAAATTCGGAGATATAACTTATGGGGCTTACATTTTAAGTGTTCTTTATGAGATTGATTTTATAGATAGGGTTTATACAGACAAATATAGAGGGGAGTTTTCTGAATACTTTAATAATATTGTTGATAAAAAAACTAGCCTAATACCTTTTATAAGAGATTTGATCATAAAGGGTTCTATTGAAGCATTAACAAATCATTTTGATATTAAATTTGGAACAAATATAGGCAAATTAAGCAGACTATCTTTAGATATTGTTGATAAGACGAATAAAGTTCTTGAAATATATGAGGAAATTAATGAATTAGGTAAAATGTATTTATTAGATGGACTTCAAGAATATCTACAAAGAAAGAACTGGGGTGCTGCAAAAGATTTAATGTATTATCGCTCTCTTAATCCAATGGCACTCTGGAGTGAAGAGCGATGGAATGAATTAAATCTTGAATTTGAAACTATCTACAGTAAATGGAAACCTCATCTGACAGATAAAGGAATAAAACCAGAAATTAAAGAACAGATTAGAGAAGAGTATAAATTACTTCTTGCTTCAGCAATTAAGTCTCATCAAGAATCAGAAAAAACTCCTTCTATTTGGCAAAAAATTACAAATACTATTACAGATATTTATTCTAAAATTAAAGATTTTATCTCTCAAATTAATATTTTTAGGACAAAAGAAATAACAGTATCTAAATCCCAGGAAGAAACAACTACACCAACAGAGAAGGAAGAACCCTTACCTCTTCCAACCTGGAAAGAAACTGAAACTATTGAACAACCTTCTATATTGGATAAAGTAAAAGATGTTATCTCAAAACTAAATCCTTTTAATAACAAAGAAGCTTCTGAAGTTACTGAAGAAACTACTGAAGAAATAGCAGAATCTTTACAAGAGGAAAAAATCTTCTTTCAATACCCTTTCAACAAAGTCTATCCTATTGGGAAACAACTTGATGATGGGCTATATTGGGATTGCTCTGATAATGATTTTGGAACTTATCTTGAAACCTGGGGTGGTGTAGAATATAATGGTTTTCATTCTGGAGAAGATTGGAACTTGAAAGGTGGTAATGATTTAGGAGAAAAAGTATATGCAATAGGTGAGGGTAAAGTTGTTAAAATTTCTAAACTTATTGGTAACTCAGGTATGCTAGTTGCTATTAAACATGAAGGTTCTTTTATAATTCCAGCTAAAAAAATAGTATCTAATAATGGTGAAACAGCAGAGTATCATGCAGATAAAGTTGACACAGTATATTCTGTATATATGCATTTAAATATGGATGAATTTAAAGTAGAAGAAGATCAAGAAGTTGGTGAAAATGGTGAAAATACTATTCTTGGTCAGATTATGGATCCAGGGGGAGGACCACATCTACATTTGGAAATAAGACTAGATGACGAACATAAGGGGAATTGGTCAGCCGATTGGTCACTTGTGGATTATAATAGGGATGGGGGATACCAGAAGAAAAATGGCTATTTTATAAATCTCCAAAAAATGATAGATGCAGGACTTAGAGACCCATCTGATTTTATAGAAGCTAATTCAAATCTATCTGAAATTGATACTATTTCCCCAACTATATCTATCTATTATCCATCAGATGAGCAAGTTTTTCAGACCTCAAATATCACTGTTAATGGTTTTGCTTCAGATAATAAATCTGTAAGCAAAGTAGAGATTAAAGTTAATTATGGAAATTGGCAAACAGCTTTAGGTACAAACTCATGGAGCAAAGATATAACTTTAATACAAGGTTCAAATACAATTATTGCTAAAGCAACAGATACTTCTGGAAACACAAATTTAACATCAATAACAGTAAGTTATAATTTACCCACAGAAACTGGAAACCTAACAATATCCTCTAATCCATCAGGAGCTAATGTTTATGTTAATGAAATCTATAAAGGAATAACTCCTTTAACTTTAAATAATCTTTCTTCTGGTTCTTACACAATTATATTTAGTAAATCAGGTTATCAGGATTGTTCAAAAACAGTTCAATTAAATGCTGGAGACATAAACTCAGTATCTTGCACGTTAACTGAAATTACTCCTCAAACTAAAACTGGCAATATATCAGTTTCAACAACTCCTGTTAGCGGTAAGATTTATATAAATGGAGTATATAAAGGAACTGGCTCTTACTCTGGAATTCACAATATAGGAACATATACTATTTCTTTTGGAGAAGTTATAGGCTATCAAACTCCATCTTCTCTATTAATTACTTTAACTACTAGTGGTGAGAATATTACAGCCGAGTATATTAAAAAAGAAACACCAAAGCCAGATTTAATAGTTGATGATATTTGGGTTGAACCCTCAGAGTTTAACCCAAATAGTTCAGTAAAACTCTATTCAAGAATTAAAAATGTTGGGGCAGGAGATTCAAAAGTAGTATTTAAGATAAAAAGATACTTTGACGGAAATCTAATCTCAATTTATACAAAGGATAGTCTAAATTCTGGAGAGAGTTTTATAACTTACTCTACCTATACTTGGCTCTCAGATAGTAATTATCACACAATAAAGGTAGTAGTAGATTCAGATAATCAAGTTTCAGAATCAAGTGAAATAAATAATGAAAAATCAGAACAATTTAAAGCAATTGCTCCGACAGTTCCAGCAAAAATTAACAGTTATTCTCCAAGTAGCAAGAAAGAGGTTAATTCTGGGGAATCCTTCACGATAAGCGTAACCTTTACCAATACAGGCAACACAGGTGCCTATTTCTATGCCGGGGCGTCTGTCTGGGATTCTAATTGGAATGAGATATTCGATGATTGGGGTACAAAAACATATCTTGGTGTAGGACAACAGAAAAGCGCTAGCTGGACCCATACGATAAACACACCAGGTGAATACTATCTCCAATTTGGGGTATGGGATGAAACAAAAAGTCAACTATTGGATAAGGCGCCGAGCCCTTCACAAAACCTGATAAAGGTTAGACAGCCTACCACAACTGTTGAAAAAGAGATCTGGATCACAGATCCACCACCATATTTTACAAAAGGGGCTTATGTTAGTAGTAGTCCTCAATGGTATCCTTACACCTTTCAAGGACATTCGTATACATCTGCTTATGTAGGAGGAACAATTAGTGATCCTAATGAACCTGATTATTGGGCTGAATTTAAACCATATCTTACTGAAGATGGATATTATGAAGTCTATGCTTCATTCTTTGCTTGGCCATATAATTCAAGGAAAGTTCCTTATACTATCTGTTGGAGTGAATATGGATGCTTTACTCAAGAAGTAGACCAATATAGCTCTTATAACACCTGGAAAGAAGTATATCTTGGGTTGTGGTATTTAAAGAAGGATAAAAAAGATTATACTTTAGTTAGAGTTACTGATGCTACAGGAGAGCCTTATGATGGTAAAACTACTTACACTATTGGCTCTGTAAAATTTGTAAAAACTAAATAAAATTACTAAATTTCAACTAACTAATATCGCTTTCTGTAGAAAGTGTGTGATAGTGCAAATTGGCATGAGTTCTCTTCAAAAATAAAGGTAACTAAAGAAAATCAAGAATCTGAAAGATTCAATAATACCTTATAGTATAAGTTACTGTATAATGGTAATTTAGATTGTAATAGATTTAATAAACAATTAATTGAAAATTTAATAGGATATTATTTTAATCGTTCTAATTAAAATCTTACTATTTAATTCAAAAAGAGTATGTTAAAAAAGAGCTAATAAGAATTTTCATACTAGATGAAGTGTTACCTATGTGGTTAGTTTGAACATATTATTGTAAAACTATATATTTTTTGATATATTTCAGAGTAATTATTTATTGTATAGGTAAATAACTCTTTTTCCAAATGTTAAAATTATACCTTTATAGATGTTTGATTTCCTATAAAAATTTAATTATTTAATATGTAACTATTTTTAACATTTTATTATTTTAATAACACAATCAAGAAGGGGGATAATTATGGTTTATGACAAAGAATTAGTTAAAGAACAGCTGCCAGACATGATGCGTCGTATAGTTGGTCTTGCAGTAATCTTGATAATTTTGGGAATAATTAAAGCTGTTATTGTAAAGCTTCCTGGCATGTATGAGCCTGTTTTTGATTTCATCACTATTGCTGATATTGCTGATGCTGTTATCTGGGTAGCTATCATAGTAGTGATTTTACTCTTTGGGCAAGATATATCCAAAAGAACTGGAAGAATGTTTCCTTCTTTCACAGAGATAGCTCCTCTAATAAATAACATTGCTATATTGATTGCAATTTTTATTGCTTATAATGCTTTTGATACTTTAATAACACCATTTTTATACAAAATTGATATTGTCTGGTTATATCCAGTAGTTCTCCTCTGTATAGCTATTCTCCCTATCTACCGTATTATTGCTTCTCTTTTTACTGGTTCAGGTAAGATTACCGAACTTATGATAAAAAAGCAAATTAGTGAAGCCAAGACAGTAACTATTACTTGTCCAAATTGTAAAAGCCAAGTTGCTAAAGCTAAGTTTTGCTCCAATTGTGGACATGAACTTCCAGCTAAAGAAATAGATACCAAGAACATTTGCCCTAAATGTGGGGCAGAACTCAAACCTGGGACAAAATTCTGTACTAAATGCGGTACTAAAATACAATGAATGAAGATGAATTTTGAGTCGACAAACAAGGATTGGGTAGCCCACCTGGTCCCTTTGAATAAGCTTTCCAGGATATAGCTTGCACCTGGAGACTTGATATTAACTTGCCAGGGTGTGGTAAATATCTTCAGGTAGAAAAAAACTAGGTGGGTTTTGAATCTTTATTTGTAGAAAGGAGAATATATTATGTATTGTTCAAATTGCGGTAAAAAGTTAGAAGAGGGAGCGCTATTCTGCCACAATTGTGGTGTGAGGATAGAACCAGTAGAGCAACTCCCTGTTGATCGTCGTGCTGAGACCAAGCAACCAGAAGGAGCACCTATCATCAAAAGAAGGGGAGGTATTGTGTCTAGGGTGTGTGCTATTGTTGCAGTAGTTTCTTTCCTTTTGTTGCCTCAGATTTCTTGTGGAGGTATTGCAGTATCTGGCATAGACTTGGTTAATCTATCTCTTGAGTCTGCCCAGTATTACCCAAGTGGAGCAGAGGCAGGTAGTTCAACATTTATCTTATTTCTAGCTATAGTAATCGTAGGTTCTGCAATCGTAGGGGTTGTTTTAAACACAGTTGTGGCACATAGGGTTTCAGGTATAGTTGGCCTTGTTTCCTCATTAATCATACTTATCCAAGCAAAGACTGAGGGGGAATTCGGAGCCTTTATTTCGATAGAATTTGGCGGTTTTCTTACTTGTCTATCTTTTCTCGGTGTTATCATTGGTGATGGTGTTGAATCTTTCTTTAAGAAGAAGACTGTATAAACCAAGATTAGATTGAAGTGACGAATCTTTTGCTTTATGATTATGCCTGTTCTCCTGAGAGGAAAGGATGACTCATGCTCTACCATTTAGTGAAATTTCCCTATTATTAGTGCGGTAACAAGTTTCTAAAAGTATCTTGCTACTATCCATCTGGTTGGCACTTGGAGAGATGGGTAGGACAAGTATGGGTATAGATACACCAATTACTTCTTCTTAAAAATCCGCTTGTTTTCATGCCATCACTCCATACTTGAGGGAGGAGAGCCTTATTTTTCTACCCCCTTGTTGTTATTGCGAAACTTCACCAGAAAACCTGCCACTACCAGTATCGCCAATGAGCTCATTAGGTAGATCAGAACTTTAATAGTGCGTGATCATTCAGTCAGCTAAAAGCCTTTAGTGAAAGACTAAGTGGGTCTTTCCATCATTACCTCATTACTGCTAATGACCCTTATATTCTGGTAATATGTGGTATTGTGACTCAGTGGGCTTGGATCATAGACCATAGAGGTTTGGGTTGTATGTCTCATCGTACATTGAATTTGGAATTTTTTGTTGTAGAAATAATTGACCTGAATAAAAGGCATTCCAGCTTTTACACGCTGGACACCTATAGCAGAATTTTAAAAAGGGTTATTTTTATGCTGTATTAAAATAAAAATATATATAAAGTTACATTAATTGATCAAGTAAAAGATTATTTCTATTCTTATAGTATTAGTTATCTCTTAAATAGTTTTCCATTCCTTATTAGCGGGGTGCAATCGTTTATACTTATCGTTATTCAAGTTGAGAACCCAATTATATACTTGGTCAGGTGATTTTCTATAAATTTCAAAAATTGTATTGAAAATAATCATATTATTCTTTACTCATATATAGATAAATGATCTTATCTTTATCAATCTTTCCAAAAGGGGGGGTTTGTAATTTCATATAATATCTCGCTTTTCAATCCCTTTTTACTCGTGTCAAGTATTTCTGAATCTAAAAATAATATAATTACAGAAGGGATAAAATAATGATTTTTTTATATCGTTTTTCTCTAATTGATTTATTTTTTATGGATAATCTAATCCTCTATCATCTGTTAGTGGAGAACATCTGTACAAGCGATATATAGTCTTTAAAGTTCCTTTAAATGCTCCATATTTTTTAATAGCTAATATAGCATAATCAGAACAGCTTGGAGTAAATTTACATCTAACATGACCTCTTATATGAGGAGAAACAATATTCTGATATTTTACAATTGCGAAAATAAGAATTTTAGCACTTAATTGTTCTGATGGTTTCCTATTTAAATCAAAGATTACAAATTGAGTAAAAATGAATAAGAATGTGAATATAATTACAGCATATTTCTTTAAATTCATTTTCTATCTTTAAAAATATTTTTATTGGCAATTAAATCCTTGAGTTGCACTTCTCATAATTAATAAAAACTTTTACTTACTCAGTTGAAGTGTGCCCACAATGAGGACAAGTTTTCAATAATTCTAACTTTCTATTATTACAATTTTGACATTGAACAAGTGGTCCTGAAGGTCTACTAAATATGTAAATTATTAATCCAATAACTCCTAAAAAGAAAGAAGTTAGCATCCATAATACAGGATTAGCCATACCTCTATTCTTGGCATCTCTAGCAACCCATATTAAAATAGCAATATTAATCACAAAAATTGCAATAGGAATGAAAATAGTTGCTCCAGTAAATATTCCACAAGCAGCACATCCAAATTCTGGAGGTATTTCTTGTTGTGGTTGAGCTTGAGCAAATATTAAGGATGGAAAAAATAATAAGATTAAAATAAAAATCCATGCTTTAATTAATTTTTGTTTCACATCTCCTCCTTTAGATTTGTTCCAACCCTATTTGGGTTTGAAAAATTAAATTTTAAATTATATATTTATACTTTGTAATTGTTATGATGTTAATGTTTATTCTTTTAATACCCTTATTACACATAGACAAGTAATTTCCCACTACAATTTTGAGCAGGGGATAAGCCTACTTTCTCGCATATCACCATTTTCAAAATATAATTAATGATAGGTATTTATTCTCCATATATCTCATCCAGTACATTTATATAGTCTAAGTAACTGTCTTCTAAATATATATACTGTAATGTCCAAGCACCCTCGCTTGGATCCCAATATAGCTCAGCTTTTCCTTGAAACTCTTTCTCAATGTCTGGAAGTCCTGGTAACTCTTCCTCGAGGGTGTAGGTAAACTTTATGGCGTAAAACTTCTCACCTAACTGTTCATATTCATTTTTAAAATCTATTCTTCTCAGCTTACGGCTAGCCAAGAGTAGATAAGATGTATCCCCATAGCTCCTGAGGATGTAAGGCTCTATGGATTCGTTGAAATACATGTATTTAGTTTCTATAGGACCAGATAAATCCTCAACTGTTTCTATCTCGAGCTTAGCGTAGTTATTCTTAACTAGAAAATTTTCTAAACCCCAGGCTAAATAATATCCTCCTACCCGACCTTCACTCACTGATTTATAAATAGGTCGTGCGAATGCTTCTGTCGCGAATACTTCTGTCGTAATCTCACCATCCCACTCCTCAAAGACAATTTTTTCGATCTCTCTTGGTAACCCAGTTACTATGCTGATAGGTGCTTCTCTGCCATTTAAGCATCCTATCGTAACAGTACTTACACATACTATAGCAAGCACAAGGATATATATCTTTATCTTTCTGAGAATAAGTGATGTTTGTGACTTTTTGGACAACTGCTGGCAACAATTCTTGTAGATTTTTAATGTTTCCCTTTTTTCAACGCTGTATTTTTTATATAGCATATTTGTCTCCATTTAAGGATATCTCTTTCTTTTTTCTTACCTTTTATTATAATCTTTTTAAAATATTTACTTATTACATTGAGCCAATAAACTGTAGGATGACCAGCCCCACACCAACAGCAGCTTTATAGGCATAAGAACTTTATATGAAGACATTACCAGCAAACACTAGCGCCAAGTTCCTTACATCAAACCGCACTTTCAGCTATTGCCAACTGTCACACTTATCTTAACACTAAACATCAAGCACACTCCAGCAGAGACATCAACTACTACTTCTACCCTAACCAAAATGCTAACATTCTCAACCCTATTCCCACTACATAGTTCCTCTTTTCATTTAAATAAAATTATTTTATATTCATAATGAACTTTTGTCAATAATTCCATGAGCAAGTGCAATTATATATAGTTTCTTACAGAGTTATGAACTCATTAAGCTACATCGCTACTCCTTCCAATTGCGTAAAATTTGTTAAGGTTTTTGTGGATGTTAAATTGGATACAATTGATTCAAAAAATATGACGACAAAGTTCTTTATGAAAGATTAGAGAGATTTATGAAGAAGTAATAGTATAATTTAGTTAAATACAAATTTATAAGCTTATGATATTTATTAATTCTATATTAATTTTGTTAAAATATAATCATCTTAACTTACAATTAAATATATTCATATAAAAGAATCTATTTCATATAAAGAATAATTAAATAAAATCAACATATAAGAAATATAGAGAAAGGTGAAAAATATGTTTAAAAAGTATTTTTTAATAGTATTAACTTTTATAATTTTAGCTAGTATTGTTTGTGTTATAGGTTGTGGGAAATCTGGTTTTGCTGGAAAATATGTTAATCAAGATAATCCCAGTGATTATTTGGAACTTAAACCAGATGGAATGTATTACTCATATACAAGTTATTCAGGTGGTTATAATGGAGAATGGGAAGTTAAAGGAAATGAATTAAGACTTTCCTGGATGGGTTCTGTTCTAGTAATAGGAGAAATCAAAGGAAATAAAATAATTTTTCCCACAGCAGGATTTATTATGGCTTCTATCTATGTGAAGGAAATCTAATAATTTTACTTCACAACTAACTGATAAAGAAATAACTCAGAAAACTATTAAAAAATAGATTGGAAAGATTGCTTTTCATTCTAATCGTGATGGAGACGATGAAATATATGTAGTGAATTCAGATGGGTCAGGGCTAACAAATTTAACATACAATCCAGCATATGATGGCTATCCCGTTTGGTCTCCGGATGGTAATAAGATTGCATTTACATCTAACCGTGATGGAAACTATGAAATATATGTTATGAATTCGGATGGATCAGAACAGACTAATTTAACAAAAAGTAAAGGACATCATAGGTGGTCTCTTAATAATTATTCTCTAGATGGAAAAATGATTTCATTTTAACCCTATCTCCGTTGCAATTCTGAAATATATGTTATGAATTCTGATGGTTCAGGACAGATTAATTTAACAAACAATTCAGCAGATGATGGATACCCCGCCTGGTCTCCATAAGGTAAAAATATTACATTCTAATAAGAATTTAATATAATATGTTAAAAGCTATCTTTAATTAAAAAATATTTATATAAAAATATTATCTCCAGGTTTTAGAATGTTAAAAAACATAGTAAATAAATCAATATCTATATCTTTAACTATTATCATACTGACTGGTTTTATTTTAGGATGTGATGCTAAAGAACTAATAACTAAGCCTGAGACTCCTACAACCTTAACAAAGGACGACTTAGTAAAAGCCTTAGAAGAACTTAGAGATGCAATGTTAAAAAAGATAGATATAGATATAGATGATACTGCCATAGCTTTTACAATTGTTAAAGATTATCATAGAACAAAAAGGTTAGCAGATATCTTTAGAGCACCTCTTAAAGTTATAGAAGGTACAATAACCTTTCTTACTAGTATATCAGATCTAATTAGCTTATCTAGTGAAGTTGATAAGCAGTTAATTGAAGCCAAAACTAATTATCAGGCTCTTTCTATAGTTATGATGCTACTGAACTTAGAAGAGGTTGGTGGTAAACTTTATTATGGTTTATATGGTCCTACATATATATCCTCTATAGAGAATATGTTAGATGCTGCAGATGAAACTACCTTACCTCCTTCTGATTTTAGTAAGGAACATTATAAAAGGGTTGTTGAGAACTATTTATTTGGAGTACAAGGAGAAACTGTACTAAATATCCCAAGGCACTCTACAGATAATGAAAGAAAAATTACTGATTATGTTAGTGGTGCTTTACAGGTTAGAAAAAGCATAAGTAAAACATTTAATGAGCTTATCTTTGATATTAAAAATAGTGAGCTTCCTGAAGGTTATCCTTTAGATGAAGTTATTACTGAACTTAAATATCTTAAAGAAAAAGTAATAAAATCTACTCTAAATAGTACAGATTTAGTATATAAAACAGACTTTTCTGATGATGTGAGTATAACACTTGGTTCTTTAGCTGATAGAAAGAAAGCATGGCATATAGCAACTGGTAGTTTAGCTAAGAAATTAGATATTGAGATAAAAGTTGAACTACTACAGGCTGGAAATGCTATATTATTAACAACTACATATATATATCCAAATGTTAGTGAGATAAAGATTGCCCAGAAGATAACTACTCTTTCTTCAATAACTATTAAACCTTATTTAAATAGCTTTCATACTGATCCTGAGGAATCATTTTATATGTTACCACAGGAGATGCTTCTAACTCTTCCTATTGAGCTATCTAATCTCTGGATGATAGCTGATGATATAGATAATTATTTAAGGTATTTACTAATAAAAGAGATTGGAGAGGAAATAGCTGAGGAAACTGAGGAGATAGTCGAGAAAATAAATAGATTTGATGTAGAGATAACAATAAATAGTGATAGCTCTATTATAGTCACTGAGAAAATAGCTTATGATTTTGGTACTCAAAATAGACATGGTATCTATAGAGTTATTCCAATTCGGTATAAAACGGAGAGGGGAATTTACAAACTCGATTTTAGAGTACAAAATGTGGTTGATGAAACTGGATCAAAATATAGATATGAAACAAGTAGAAGGAGGGATTATATAGGGATAAAAATCGGTGACCCAGATATATATGTAACTGGTGAAAATATATATATTATCACCTATGAAGTTAGTGGTGCACTAAATTATTTTGATGAACATGATGAACTTTACTGGAATGCTACTGGAAATGAGTGGTCCGTTAATATTTATAATGCATCCTGTAAGATAACGCTTCCCAAAAAAGTTAAAATAGATGAAATTAAACTAACATGCTATACCGGAAAAGTAGGATCTCAAGAAAAAAAATGTGAAGGCGAAATTCTAAGTGAAAATGAAATTTACTTTAACAGTACAAAGATGCTTTCACCTGGGGGGGGTTTAACAATAGTGTTAGGTTGGCCAAAGGGTATAGTAAAAGAAATACCAAAGGTAACTACAGAGATAGTTAAAGAAACAGGGCGCATTACCTTTGTATCTGATCGTGATGGAAACTATGAAATATAGGTTATGAATGCAGACGGCTCAGCACTGCAAAAATTAACAAACAAACCCGCAGAAGATAGTGACCCAGCTATGTCACAAAAACAAAAAACCAATCCAAATAAAAAGTAAAATAAATCAA